>JAONMX010000020.1 GCA_028378565.1 Bacteriovoracaceae bacterium | reverse complement strand
GATCTCATCACAATGGGACCAAATCCTAGTGCAGACCCATTCTATTTAAAAATAGAAGATATGAAGTGGGAAAGAAGCCGTTTGAGGTTTAGAGATACAGAAGCAATGGGCAGAGATACTCCCAAAGGCCATAAGTGGCCATAATGTATGAATGAATAAAGACTTAAGAATTAGCCTAATGCTCATATTATCTCCTGTAGATAGGTAATAATATGCAACACATAGGCCAGTTTTCTGACTTTAAGGTATTAAAATTGCGATGGGTTTATTCTAAGAGAATGACCAGATTACTTGCACTGTCTAAACTTTAAACAGTTTGTAAAAACTAAGCGACATCCTCACTTTTATCTATTACTTTTGTTTTAACTTTAGGCACTTCTAAAACAAACGAAGTATTACCTTCAATATTTTCATAACGAAGGTCTCCACCCATATCTTTTGCTAAGGTATGAGACAGGCTTAATCCTAATCCATTCCCTTTTCCTATATCTTTTGTTGTATACATTGGTTCGAATATTCTGTTTGCAACTTCAGGAATTATTCCTTCTCCACAATCAATAACATAATATTTGATTTTCAATTCTGTTTCCACTACTCGTAACTCAATCCACTTACTATCAAAGTTCGAAATAGCATCAATACTATTATTTAGTAAGTTAACTAAAATTTGTGAAATTTTAATCCTATTTAGTTTAAAAAGAGATTTAATTTTATTATTACTGATCATGAGGTTTATCCCCTCATCTCTAATTCTTAAAGAGCTTAAGTGTACAACATCTTCAATCAGTTGATTAGCATCAATTTCTTCTTCTTGAAGTTCATCTCCATTACGACTTAGATTTAGTAGAACGGTCGTTATACTATTCATTCTCTTTACAGTTTCTTGGATAGTATTTAGGTACTTATTTATAAATTCATTTTCAACACCTATTTTTTTAACTTCTTTCTTAATTCGATATGCATTTCCTGTGATTATTGAGAGAGGATTGTTTATCTCATGTGCAATTCCACCGGCCATTTCTCCTAATGAGGATAACCGTGCAGCATTTTCAATTTGTCGTCTTTGATCTTCAATAACTTTTTGTTTATTTAAGATATCATCAATACTTTTCATAGAAACGATGAAGCTTTCCTGTCCGTTAAGTTTTGTTTGGGCAATATGTACTGCAAATTCACATACCTCGCCACTACTAGCTGTAATTGAGACTCCTTGAATCTTTTGTTGATGATTCTTTAAGAGTTCTTGAATATTCATTAGTTCTATTAGGTCTTCTTTTGAAAAATACGGTGCAAAGAATTTTGTATAGAAGCGATGAAAACCTTCATTGGATTCAATTAACTTAAAGCGAAGATCAAGGATCATAATGATATCATCCATAGAGTCCATAATTTTTTGAACAAATTGATTCTTCTCTTTAAGTTTCAAAGATGTGGTTTTAATCGTAACCAAAGCATTACAAATCACAGCAAAGAAAACTGGAAAACTAGCAAACGAAACTGGATAGATATTTTGAGAGTTTATAACTTCTAAAAAGTTTTGAAAATTTATAGCGAGATCCAATTGAAGTATATCAATATAAACAAAGGAAATTGGTATAATTAACCCAATAAGAAATCCTACAAAAGTATAAAAAATGATATTATGATTATATTTTTTCACATTTACTAATCGGAAAGATTGTCTAATCACTTAAGAAAATATTTAGAGAAAGGATGACTAACATACTGAAATTACGTTCATGGAAGAAGGTCCTTGCAAAGGACCCTCTTCTTAGATTATTTTATTATAATCCTACTCTCTTAAATCTTTTCTTAGAATTTTACCTACATTTGACTTCGGTAGGTCCGCTCTAAACTCATACAATCTTGGAACCTTGTAACCTGTTAGGTTCTCTTTACAAAATACTTTCAATTCATCTTCTGTTAAAGATTCGTCTTTCTTAACAACAAAAATTTTAACAATCTCACCACTTTTTTCATCGGCCACTCCAATTGCAGCAGACTCAAATACTTTTGGATGTGAACTTACAATTTCTTCAACCTCATTTGGATAAACATTAAACCCTGAAACTAAGATCATATCTTTCTTTCGATCTACAATCTTGAAAAAACCTTTATCATCCATGCAACCAATATCACCACTTTTAAAGAAACCATCTGAAGTCATCACCTTCGCTGTTTCTTCTGGTCGGTTCCAGTAACCTTTCATTACCTGAGGCCCTTTGATACAAATTTCTCCAACTTCACCAGCAGGAAGTGTATTATTTTCGTCATCTTTAATAACAACTTCAGTTGAAGGAATCGGTAAACCAATCATTCCATTATAGTCTTTTAAATCCATAGGATTGATACAGGCAGCAGGAGAAGTTTCAGTTAATCCATAAGCTTCAATAAGAGGAACCCCAGTAACTTGTTTCCATTTTTCTGCGACAGATCTTTGTACGGCCATTCCTCCACCAAGAGTAAGTTTCAAACCGCTGAAGTCTATCTCAGCAAAATCTGGTTGGTTTAAAAGCCCATTAAATAAAGTATTCACTCCGGTGAAAGCTGTAAATTTCCATTTTTTAAGTTCTTTGATAAAGCCAGGCATATCTCTAGGATTTGTAATCAAAATATTACGAGCTCCTACTGTTGCAAAAACCATACAGTTCGCTGTAAGTGAAAAAATATGATAGAGCGGAAGAGGAGTGATGATGGTTTCCTCACCATCTTTTATATAATCTTTGATCCAAGCTTTTGCCTGCATAATATTTGCGACAATATTCTCATGAGTCAACTCAGCTCCTTTAGAGACTCCAGTTGTTCCACCAGTGTACTGTAAAAAAGCTGTGTCCGAATTAGTAACTGCTGGTTTTGTAAAAGTGTCTGCATCACCACTGAATAAAGCTTCTTTAAAAGAGATAGCATTAGGAATATTCCAACTAGGAACCATTTTTTTCACATGCTTAATAACAAAATTTACGATCAGAGACTTTGGAAAGCCCAAGAGGTCACCAATTCCAGTTGTCAGCACATGTTTTACCGGAGTTTTCGACAAGATCCCCTCTAATACAGAGGCACTATTTTCAAATATAATAATTGCTTTTGAATCAGAATCATTAAGCTGGTGCTCAAGCTCTCTTGCTGTGTAAAGAGGATTTACATTTACAGCAACCATACCTGCTCTCAAAATACCAAACAGAGCAATAGGATACTGCAAAATGTTTGGCATCATCAAAGCAACTCGATCACCTTTTTGTAACTTTAATGTGTTTTGAAGGTAGCTGGCGAACTTCAAAGAGAGAATATCCAACTCACCATAAGTAAAACCTTTTCCCATACAATGAAAAGAATCTTTATTCTCGAATTTTTTGAAAGACTCTTCAAGCACTTCATTAATTGATGAATACTTACTAGTATTAATTTCTTTTTCTACACCATCTTGGTAACTATCATGCCAAACGTAACTCATAAGGATTTCCTTTTATTAATTTGTTATCAACAACTTTTTATGTTTACCGGTAAATTTTAAACTTAAGATTGATTAGAAACAATAACGCCAAGCAAGAGGAAGTTTTACTCTCCTCCAAAGTCAAAATCAAAAATTAGTTCATTCAAGTGTGAAGTATACAATTATTATCAGAAAAGAAATATCTCTAGAAAAAGTGTTTATCACATGATATTTATGCGTTCGGTTTTAAATGAAAGACCTGTGCAGCGGCCATGATCGAATGATCAGTCCAAATTACACAACACACGCTTTAATTGGCTCCGGAGTGGGCCAATTAATTTTTTCCTTTTTATAGTTTCCGATATAAAATCAACCATGACCGACAAAAACGATCCACTTAAAGAAGGTATTGACTACATAATTGACACGAATGGTCGTTGGGTCTTTACTGAGAAGTTTCTCTTACAGAGAGGACATTGTTGCGAAAGTGCTTGTCAGAACTGCCCATACGACTACTCCAGCAAAGTTGATCCAAATATACCGTCAGAACTGCAAAAGCCTTGGGAAAACGAAACTATTGAAGTCTATGATGGTCTTATTGATGAAGAATAATTTTTAACTAACTCGAGCTTACTCTTCCTGTTTAATTTCTTAATCTCAATCTCTCTTTTTAATGCTTCGCCTTTTGAAGAAAAAATTTCTTGATAAACAATTTTTTTCGGCGAGTCAGATCTAAAGAACTTAGCACCTGTTCCATTCTTGTGTTGTTCAAAGCGACGCTCTAAATCAAGAGTAATACCTGTATAAAGTTTATTCTTAGCGGTTTCGATCATGTAAACATACCACTTTATCTCATCACTAATGTGAACTTCTCCTTTTTACTCTCTTTACCATTAATAATTAAACTCACCATATGAACCCCATCATGATATTTTCGGGTAGATATATTTTTAAAGTGATACTTTTTACTTATAACATGTGGACCTTTTAAAAACTCTCTTTCAGAAATTTTAAAAACCTTCTTCGTATAGCTGCCGTTCTTTTTCAAAAAATATAGAGCAAACTCTAAGCGAACCTTCGCACTCTTTTTCAATGCAAAGCCACCACTTATTTTTAACTCTCCTGGAAAGTGAACTTTCTTATTAACTGAAAGTTTTAGCCCACTAACATCATTTACTTTTCCGTATCCCATGAGTTCAAGAGCCTCTACATTTCCATTTTTTAACAATGTCCTAAGTCCATGCTTTACTAACTTAAATCGGCTTGGCTTTTTTAACCATTTTCTGGCCTTAGTAATGACTAATTGAGGATGGTCTTTAGAGATATCATTTACGTTATTAGAAACAGATCTTCTTACATACTCAGATGGGTCATCAATCAGTTTTTCAAGAATTGGTAACAGTGGCCTTGGGTTATCAACAAAGTGAGTTAGCTGAAAGGACCATGGTAGACGAGGACGACACCCTTCACTGGCCAGTCTACGAACATGAAAATTTTCATGGTCGGCCCATCTTAAAAGGATGGCAAGAGTCGTTTCGGTATCTTTTTTTATATACTTCCTTATTGCAAACTCTGAACTTGAGTACTGAGTTAGCATCTCTAAGGCACGAATTGACTTGCTCCACTGTTGTTTATTATTCATGTCACAAAAGGTACTTATATATTCTGGAAAAAACATTCCTTCAAAACCTCTATACTCTGGAGCAACTTTTAATAACAACTCAACTTGCTTCGAGAAAGTAAGCTCTCCAATCATGATATTAATAACAGAGACGATATGCGCCATTCTGCCTTTCAACTCAAGTTCATTCCACTCATTATTAAAAATTTGTTTTAAAAACTTAGATCTATTGAATGACTTTTCATATTTATAAAAGTCTTTTGCTAGACGAGTAATATAATCAACATTATAGTTATCTTTTAATAAGTCACCCACATCTCTTCCTTTCAAATTATTGTAACATCATCAACTTAACAGAGAGAAATTAATGATAATATTTGTTACAATCAAATAATGGAATCTGAAATAATCCTTTTTTTTGATGGTGAATGTTTTATTTGTAATTACTCCGTGAGAATTATTGAAAAGCTTGATGCATACAACCAATTTAAATATACTTCTTTAAGTTCAAACTATACCAAAGAAAACCATCCCCTACTCAGAAATCAAAACTCGGTTGTAGTTTTTTTTAAAGATAAGTACTTTTATGAATCAGAAGCTGTTCTTCTTATGCTTGGGAAAAGTTATTGGCCATTCAGGATAATATCAATGCTATTTAGTTTTGTTCCTAAGAGGTTAAGAAATTACCTCTATCAGTTTATAGCTCGTAATAGATACCGCTTCTTTAAGAAGGTTGAACATTGTTCTTTATTGGATAGTTCCACAAGAGAAAAGCTTATTGAGTGATTACTTTGAGTAAACACCCGTGCCAATTTCTTCATTTCTTGTATTTTTAGTTCCTTTAGAGCTTCTAGTATTTGAGTTATTAAATCTACTTGAGGCTTCGCTAAAAGAGTGCACTTTAAAATGATCTTTTTTATATTTATTAAATTTCTCATGGTAGACACAACTATATGAAGAATATTTTTTAGCAAAAACCTTATCTTCATCACCAATAAGGCACTTCCCCTTAAACTTATTTAAGGCATCTGTACAATATTTTTCATCTTTTACATATGTCTTATTAACTGCATCACAATCAAAGTCACCATCAACCTTTGCATCGAGACCAACTGTTGCTGCATTCAACAATCCTTTAATTCTTCCAGGGCAAGCTTCTTTTGTGGCAAACCATTTTGAACGTACAAAACACTTTCCAGAGTTATCTTCATCATTAACACTCCAACGATATTCACAATGCTCATATTCGTCGAACTCATAATCAAGTTTATTTACACAAGAGTTAATTTCATCACAATCGCTTTTCGAAGTTGGAACTGAATCAACACATGAATCTCTTCTCACCATACAATTTTTAATCTGAGTACACTGAGTAGCGAGACCATCACAAAAGGTACGAACATCATCTTTCAGATCTCTACACGAGTCTTGAGAAAAAGCACTTGGGCTTAAAGCAATAACCACAAATAAACTTAAAATGTATTTCATATTCAACCTCACCTAAAAATCATATCATAAAGCTTGATTAGAAAAGACAATATACAATTTCTGCCTACAAATAAAATCTGAGGATATTGATTAAGATTATTTAAAGTAAAGGAATTGCGATACGGATACGTTCTTCAGGTATCTGTTTTTTAAAGGATAATGCCATCTTAACAAATCGATTTCCTTCATTATCAAAAACATTATTTAAACAAACAATTTCCGCTTTAATACCGTTTAAAAATTGATACTCACTGCCAACAGTTAGTTGCACTATATCTCTTCTATTTAGATTGTAAGTCGAGGGAAGCCTTAGAGCGACTCCAGTTTCTGAGATATCCATTATCTCAACCTCTATAATCTTACTACTTACGTTTTCAAGATTTCTTATAACAACTTTTTCTCTGTAATTTGTATCAACAACTTATCTGTGAGACTTTCTCTCATTGATAATTTTAATAGTTTTAGGAATATCAGCGATAATGAGTTTTCCGCCATGAATCTTTTTTATAGATGATACAAAGCTAATGTTCTTCCTATCATTTTTTATTTTTAACACCGCGGCCTCAGGCAAATCAATTTTACTAGCGTCTTGATCAGCCGGAACTAAGGCAATATCTCGTGTAAATAAATTTACATTTTTGATAATATATGGTGCATCCCCTTCTCTAATCATCAAAGGACTATTAAAGAGCTTTGCCTTTACTAAATAATTTAGAATATCAATATTTTCAGATAGTTTTAATTTGTCATCAACTTGCATCTCTTTATCGTATTCAACTTGGAATATATAGCAAGCTTTTTATATTTTAATATATAACCTACCAATACTGTCTACTTCTTATACACTTAATAGAATACTTACATGGTAGCTTAGCTAACTATCTAAATTCATATTCTTAAAGATGGCACACCGATTGCTTATTAAATAGTGAGTTTAATTTTAGGAGATATATATGAAGAAATTAATTTTACTATCAGCACTTATCTTAGGATCACTACCTGCTCTTGCTTCACATCCAGAAGTACACTGTGAAACACCAAGAGAATCAACAAAAGTTGTCCTTAAAGTAAAGTCAGTCTCTTTCTCGTCTTCACTAGAGGAATCAGGAAGAGATGTTGCCTCAATCCAAGGTGTAAGAACGAAATACTCAAAAGGTGGATTCACAAAAGTCTTATTTAAAGAAGGAAACAAATATATGTTTCATGTTAATAACTACAATTCGTTTTCTGAGCTTGATGACTATCTAGTTATTCGTTCAAAAACAGGACATGAAATGACTTATCCGCTGAATTGTTCAAAGTAATTTTCAGCGACTGAATTTAAACTTTTTAATAGGGTCATTTCCATCTAATTTACTCTTTGTGGGTGTCTTGCCCTGACACCCTTTTACAAAGACTTCCTTTTCTTGACTTATCTGTAACTCTTTTCCAACTTGAATAAAACTTGAGACACGAGTTTTTGATTCTTGGTTATAAAAAGCAACCTCAGCAACATAAGTGCCTTTTAGTTGATCACCACCGTTTAGTGACAAGGGACTATAAGAAACCTCTGGTACTTTTGCCCTTATTCGCTCTATATCTCCTCCCGTTAAAGAGATCATTTGAGGCCGATAACTTCCTTCGATTTTAATATCTTCCATTTTCAGATTATGTCCAAAGGCCGGGCAATTTGTACGACTTAACCTCATGCTAATAGATGATGCCGAATAATTCACCCCTACTCCCGTTTTAGCAACGTTTCGAGTATTAGGCTTACCATTTCTAAAGGAGACAAGTTCTACTGAAAAATATCCTATCAACTCTCTTCTCATTGATGACTTTCGTATAATTTTAACAAGCCAAGAGTCAGCATTCTTTTTATTATAAATAGTTTCAAGATCATTTAGGCTCACAAGTGGCATATCTATTGTGATCTGAATACCTTTTGAAACCTCTTGCTTACCATAGGCACCGACCTTCCATGTTAACTCTCTAAAGTTTGAAATCTCAGTATTATTCACTTGTACAAAGAGGCTGGACCCTCTTGAAGTAAGCTCACTTTTCTTTGTACAAGAAGTCATAAAAAAGAGCATAAGAAGAATAACTAATCTATTAATAACCATTCGCTACCTTTATCAGCTTTTATATTAGCTTTACTTATTTTTTCTAACACAATGGCTGACTCATATTCATTAACATGAATCCTTTCTTCACCAACTTCGATTTCTAAGCTTCCCTTTAAAACAACAAAAGATGGAAGATATCTCCCTTTAATTTCTATGCCTTTATCAAGTTCACCATAAAAGCAGGTTACATCAAAGTCTTTATGAGAAATTAACTTTTCATTATTATTTAAGACTAAATTTTTATTTTTAAAATTTTCTTTACTATTAAAACGATTTGAAAAATCAAGTACGTCCATGGCCTTTTCAATATGTAACTCTCGTCCCTTTCCATTTGCATCTTTTCGATTCCAATCCCAAACTCTATAGGTAATCCCACTTCTTTGCTGAATCTCAACAAGAGTTACACCTTTTCCAATGGCATGAATCGCTCCAGCAGGAACAAGAAAAAAGTCTCCTCTTTCAACTGGATAGAAAACTAAATCTTCATTTACGCTTTTTTCACTATCTACCTTTTTTTTGAAAGACTCTTTGCTGACATTTTCATTAAAGCCTAAGTAAATTCCTGCTCCTTCAACTGAGTCCAAAATAATCCAACACTCTGTTTTGCCTGAAGAATTTTCAACCATTCGAGCATAGTCATCATGAGGATGAACCTGAACAGAAAGATGATCATTTGTATCTATAAATTTAACCAAATAAGGTAACTCGCTCTCAATCGTGAGCTCACTTAAGGGTTTACCATTTACTTGAGAAGGGCCCTCTTCTAGATTTGAAACTTCCCAAGTTTCACCTAGATCAACAAGGCTAAGACCTTTTAATTTCGCTAGCTTGTCACTGCCCCAAATCTTTTGAACAATAAAAGGCTTTGTCTTATGTAACTTCATAATATTACCTAGATAAGTACCACAATAAATTGTCAGTTTAAGTGTCTCAATAAAGAGCAATCCAAGCAAGCGGTAAAAGGTAACACCTTTAAACTAAAGGGTTTTAGAGCATATTTTTTTTCAACACTTAATTCAGGGTTACTATCAATTATGACTTTTTTTGAAGAGAAAATGGATATCCCGATCTTACCGATCCCCAATGTTGTGTTTTTTCCAAACACCACATTACCCATTGTTGTAGCGGAGCCTACTTATATTCGAATGGTGAAAGAATGTGTTCATAATAATTCAATGTTAGGTATTTCAATGGCCGAGCCAACTCAAGAGTTCGAGCATCATACCAAATACTCCCCACATAAAATTGGAAGTATAGGCAAAGTCATTATCCTTGAAGAATACGAAGATGGTTCTCTCAAAGTTCTTGTTCGAGGGAAATCTAGAGTCCGTCTAAATCATATTATTCAAAATATTCCCTACCTCGTTTATAACGTTACTCTTTTGCCAGACATTAATAATGGAACAAGTGTTGAACTAGGTGAAAATAAATTGAGTAAGCTTAAGGGGATCTTAGATGATTGGATTGATGCTGCTATTCCAGATAGTCTCGAAAGAGAAACTTTCCAAAATAGTCTTTTAGGAACTGCTCACATCATAGATTATTTATCAACATTCTTAGTGGATGACAGAAGAGTAAGACAAATATTACTTGAGAACACTTCTCTACCTGAAAGAGTTCAAATCTTAAGTTCAATCTTAAATGAAAAAGGAGAAGAGCCCGAAAACCCATTTATGGTAAACGCCATTAAAGATTTTAACTTACTTGATCATAAGTTTAAAATGGTTCACTAAATCTATAGAATCTTAAATATTTCATTTGCGACAGTTAAGCCAATACCTGAAACAAGAGGAATTGTTAAATTATCATCAGCAACAATCGAACTCAACTCACCCAACATTCCAAAAAAACCACCCACTAAAGAGAATAAAATTAGAGACGGCGACAATTCTACAAACTGGTAACTATAAAAGAACGTAATGATATAGCATGTGATAAAACCGGCCATCGCTCCTTGAAGACTTTTATTTGGGAGGATCTTTTCTCTTCCAAAAGTAATACCAAAGTATGAAGAGATTGGATCACCAAATATAAGAAACATAGAGGCAAGGATTGCAATATTATTTGAAAATAACCCAAGACAGAGACCAACGCCGAGAGCATAAAAAGGAAAGCCACTTACTGAGTTTCTTTCACTTTCACGCATGAAAGGTCCCATAAACTTAAGAACAATTTTATTAATATTTTCATTTTTAATTCTTAAGATTTCTACTGTGAAAGCACATAGACTTAAGCCAATTAAGGCCATGGCCATGGTTTCTTGAGCGAGACCTGAGTTTAGGTAGACAAAGAGACCGGCTAGCCCTGTACCCACGTGCCACATCTTTCTTACGAGATGGACATCATTTCTCATCCTCAAGTCATTAGAATCCTTAGACTTCTTCGAAGTATTTAATGTGTCTGCGTATGAGATATTTTCCAAATTCATAGCACTTCCTCTTATTAGTTAATTGAATTGCTCAGTTATATTAATAAATCACTGGATACAAGTCTAGAAAGTTGAACTTTTTGCGCACAGCAAGATAACAGTAAAAAGATATAAAACTTCCATTACATTCTCAGGCAGGCCGGCTATAATATGTTAAGATAAATGGACTTAACGATTATAAATATTTAAAATTACTTAAAAATGACTGATTGGAATAGCGAAACAAATTTAAAAGACCAGTTAAGCTTCAATGGTAACCAAAAGATTTGGGCCATTGGTGGTGGAAAAGGTGGTGTTGGAAAAAGTTTAGTCACAGCTAATCTTTCAATCTGCTTATCTCTAATGGGTTATAAAGTCGTGGCCATAGACCTAGATCTTGGTGGGGCCAACTTACATACTTGCTTAGGCGTTCCAATTCCAGAAAAGACTTTAAGTGATTATTTAACTAAGAAAGTTAGAACACTAGAAGAATTACTTACACCTACTCCAATCCAAAATTTAAGTATTATTAGTGGTGCTCAAGATGATGTGGGCATTGCGAACTTAAAACATATGCAAAAGGCAAAAATTCTAAGCAAGATTAGAAACCTAGATGCTGACTTTGTTTTAATGGACCTTGGTGCTGGTACGACATTTAATACTCTTGATTTTTTTATTTCAGCAGATCAAGGAATATTAACGGCGCTTCCTGAACCAACTTCAATTGAGAATACATATCGGTTTATAAAATCTGTCTACCATCGAAAACTAAAAATGGCCGAAGACTTATTAGAAGTAGGTCCACTTATTGATCAGGCCATGAATGCTCGACTTAATAATAATGCAACTCCAAGTGAGTTAATCGAAAAAGTAATCGAGATAAACCCTCAAATGGGTCATAAACTTAAAGCAGAAATTCAAAGCTTTATTCCGAAACTCGTTATCAACCAAGTTCGAACACAAGCCGATATTGATATCGGTTTTAGCATGAAGATTATTTGTAAAAAATATTTTGGAATCAATTTAGATTATATCGGATACCTAGAGTACGATGCGACAGTTTGGCAGAGTGTGAAAAAGAGAAGACCACTTCTAATGGAATTCCCAAACTCTGCTCTGGTCTCAAATTTTGACAGAATTGTACATCGTTTACTTAAAATTTAAGAGGGAAAATGGTCGGATCAAAGAACTATTATGAGATTTTAGAAATCCCTACCGATGCCTCACAAGAGGACATTCATAGAGGCTATACTAGAGCCAAGAATGCCTATTCTCAAGACAGCCTAGCTCTCTACAGTTTAATGACGAAAGAAGAATGTGATGAAATTTTAGATATGATCGAAGAAGCTTTTACTATCCTTTCTGATCCTACAAAAAGAAGACAATATGACGATGCTAGAGGCATAAATAATCAAAACCTCAACAATATAACTTCTTTTGATATTCAAGCAAGCTTTGAAGACAATACTAACCATCAATTAAATCAAGCAACCCCAACCACTCAAAACTCCATGTCGAAAATTGTGGCCAAAAAACGATTTACTCTAGAGTTTGACATTGATGCAAACTTTGAAAAAGAAATTGAAAAAACTGTTGAGTTTACAGGAGCTTTTCTTAAAAAAGTTCGCATGTATAAAAATGTTGATATTAATCGAATGGCAGATATGACAAAAGTGAGTAAAACCTACATCATCAATATTGAAGAAGAAGAATTTAATAAGCTTCCTGCTACGGTCTATGTCAGAGGCTTTGTTTACCAAATTGCCAAATGTCTAAAGCTAAATCCAGAGCTCGTTGCAAACTCCTTTCTCTACCGATTGAAAAGCTGGAGAAATGACAACACCCTCTAAAATGAGCGAAACAAAAAAGTTCCAGATTACCGTTAGCCATGAAGCCCTTCATTTTAAAAGACTCGATAAACTTTTAGTTGATCGATTCCCTGATTTAAGTCGAAACGTTATTAAAAACCTTTTTGAAAAAAATAATATTTACGTAGAAAATAATCCAAATATTAAGCTTGAACTAAAGAAGCTTCCTCCTGTAGGAACAGAAATTATTATTCTTATTCCCGAACCAGAGCCTTCCGAAGCACAACCGGAAAATATCCCACTAGAAATTTTATTCGAAGATGAACATCTTGTTATTATCAATAAACCAGCCGGTATGGTCACTCATCCAGCTCCAGGAAACTACACTGGAACTTTAGTAAACGCCGTTCTTCATCACTGCCCTGACCTACTAGGCGTAGGTGATCAAAAAAGACCTGGCATTGTTCACCGACTAGATAAAGGAACCAGTGGAGTCATGGTTGTTGCCAAGACTCCAGTTTGTCACGCTGGTCTTGTTAATTTATTTTCCACCCATGATATTACTCGTGAATATGAAGCTCTAATTATGGGAACAAAATTTTTACCAAGCGGTACTTTAGAAAGTCATATTGGAAGAGACCCAAACAATAGACTCAAAATGGCCAATAATGTACGAAATGCCAAAAAGGCCATCACCCATTATAAAGTGAGTAATTTTTATGAGAAAGTAACTCATGCAATTATGACTCTAGAAACAGGAAGAACTCATCAAATTAGAGTTCACTTATCAGGCCTATTGAAGGCCCCTATTCTTTGTGATGAAACCTACGGTAACCCTAAACAACAACTGAAACGAGTCCCAAGTGGCTTAGCAAGTCTACTTAAGGATTATCCTCATCCACTTTTACATGCTAGAAAACTTGGCTTTGTTCATCCCATAACAAAGGAAGAAGTTCTTTTTGAAAAAGAGCCACCTGAAATATTTAAGAAGGCGCTAAATGTTCTCAACCAAGTTAAGTAAAGGAATGTTTTCAATTACAAAAGAAGATCCAGGCAGTGATTTTAAACGGCTCAATCAAATACACAGTAATATCGTGATGAACTCAAAAGATATTCAGAAAACTCCTCAGGAAGCTGATGGAATGGTCTCTTTCTGGAATGAATCACCTATCAAGCTGGCCATTAAAACAGCGGACTGCCTACCAATCGTCATGATAGGTAAAAATGGCGTCGCTCACCTTCATGCTGGATGGAGAGGTCTTAGTTCAAAAATCTATCAACACAAATTAATCGAGGAAATTGAACCAATTGAGTACTATATTGGACCTCACATTAAAGATTGCTGTTTTGAAGTACAAAATGACTTTTTAGCCAATTTTCCTAACGATAAAGAGTTATTTTTGAAAAAGAACGACAAAATTTACTTTTCCCTGACAAAGAAAGCTCAAAAAGATTTAGAATATTTATACCCTAAGATTAAAGGAAGTATTGCAAAAGAATGCACCTGCTGTGCTCGAGAGTTTTTTAGTTATAGACGCGACGCAACTGCAAAGAGAAACTGGAATTTGTATCAATATACTAGTAACCTTTAAGACAAATTATAAAAGGATAAAATAAAATGGAAGAAACTAATTTTTTCAAAAAGGCTAATACCACTCAGCACTTAATCTATTCAGTTAGTGCACTTGCCATGATTGCACTAGGTATTTATCTCACAAACCATTATTATGCTGTTAAGTTTCCTGAAGGCCTAGCTCCAACCTCAATGTGTGATATTAATAGTTACTTCAATTGCGACATTGCTACACATAGTAAGCTAAGTAATATTGCAGGAATACCTATTTCTATTTTTGGAATGATGATTGGTTTCATTGCGATGTTCGGATATATGTTTCAAAACCCTCGTTTTGAAAAAACACTAACTTTATTCTTAACCGTAAACTTTATCGGTTGTGTCTCTTTATTTCTCTACAGCCTTATTGCTCTCGGTGGTTTGTGTCCATTCTGTTTTCTTTACTATGTCTTCTCATCTGCTTTATTTTTCTTATTATTTAAAAGATGTAAATGGGGTGGTTTTGATCCACTATACTTCCTTTCTTTTGGGGTCATCATACTGATTGCTGCAGGAATTTCTTTCTCAGTAACAAACTCGAAGATGGAAAAGATTAGTAAAATTGCACCTAGCCTTATTGGACAATTTAATAATTTAAAAAACCTTGGAGCTCCATCTTTTGAGAGTGAGTATCGTCTAGCAAGTGCAACCGAAAAGTTTGAGGATGCTCCTATTCAAATAACAAAATTCAGTGATTTTGAATGTCCAGCATGTAAGGCCTTATCTGAGCAGTTCCATTCCATCATGAAAGAGTATAAAGGAAAAATAAATATTCAATATTTCTTCTTTCCACTTGATCACAATTGTAATCCTGCCATTCAAAGACCTCTCCATGTAAATGCATGTAATGCAACTTACTTATCAGTTTGTTTACCAGAAAAATTTCCAGTTATTGAAAAAGAACTTTTTGATAATCAAGCCAATTTTTCAAAAGAACTATTCCTGAAAATTGCAAAACGTGAAGGTGTTCTGGAATGTTTTGAAAGCAAGGAGACTAAAGATAAAGTTGCTAAGTATTTAGGAGAAGCAAAACCTTTTAATGTTAGTAGTACTCCTACTTTTATTCTTAACGGTAAAAAAATTGAAGGTGTACTTCCTACTAACCAAATTAAAATTCTGTTAGACGAAGTACTAAGAGCAAGCAATAAATAATCATGAGTAAAAAACCTAAAAGGGAGATCCCGATTCTTGGATCTCCTATCATTGAAACTCATTGTCATCTCGATCACCTTCAAGAGAATGACCCTCTTACTACCTTAAAAGAAGCCTTTAATGTTGGTATCGAAAAAGTTGTAACGATTGCAACAAATCCAGATAACTTGGATGTTGTTTTAGATCTCGCGAATCAAGATAAGAATCTTTTTTGCACTCAAGGTATTCATCCTCATAACGCTAAAGATTGCACCGTCGATACAATTCTTAAAATCGATAATCAGTTAAAAGAAAGTAAGGTTGTTGCCGTAGGCGAGATCGGTCTAGATTATTACTACAATAAAACGCCAAGAGAAAAGCAAATTGATGTTTTTAAAGAACATCTGGAACTTGCCATAAAACATGAGCTTCCAGTTGTTATTCACAGCAGAGATGCCGAAGATGATACTATTGAGATCCTAAATCAATATGCTCCGAGAATGAAAAAGAAAGGCGTGATTCACAGTTTTACTTCCGAACTAAGACTAGCTGAATGTGCCATCTCTCATGGTTTCTATTTAGGCTACAACGGAATCATCACCTTTAAGAATGCTCAAAATGTAAGAGACGCATTGGCCATTACTCCTCTTAATCGTATACTCACTGAGACTGATTCTCCTTATCTAACTCCGATCCCATACAGAGGAAAAGAGAACGCTCCCAAGTACCTCCCCTTCATACTGGAAAAGATTGCCGAGATCAAAAACGTCAGTGTTGATGAGGCTTTGAAAGTAACATATCAAAATGCTCACGATTTATTCTTTCGTTTGACGAATTAACCTCCCTTAAAATAATAAAACTCCGATAAGAAGTAATGATTAAGATATTCATTACTCTATTTTGCATTTCCACTTGGACACAAAGCTATGCTCAGCAATTCCAAGTTTATGATATGGAGTTAACTTCTAGAGAAGGAGTCTTTGATCTCTCAGCAAACCCAGACCAGCTCAGATTAGACTGTGATAGCTTCCTTCATGGCATAAGTAACTCAAGCACAGGTGAATTTTTAAGCCTCTCAGAAAGAGAGTGCTATGAATTGTTTTTCACTTTAAAAGATTATTTAAACGAGAGTGAACAAATGTGTCTTGCCATTGATTTTGAAACTAAACAGTTTGATTATTGGAAGGCTTATGAAGGATGTCTTTAAATTTACTTCCTGCTCTTGATTTAACTCTATTAAATTCTAAAATTTTATCAACAGTATCTAACCCTAAAACATCTTGAACTTCTTCAAATACTTTAAACTGTACATCTGTTGAAGTTTCCAAGTCCGCATGTGGCTCTGGTCTGAGTTCATTAACGACATTTGTTATTTCTTTATTTCTTGCCACATTAGGCCCGTCATTAAAAAAGTAATCGGCGTCACTAATAATATTCACATTCTTTCTAACATTTTGAGGAATAATATCATTATCCATACCAATAGAATCTAAAGTCATCAGAAGATCAACTCTTCTAAAACCATTTTCGAGATTATTTAATTTTTCAGTAACACCTACTGCCGTGTCCCCACCCATTCCATGACCAACTAAAACCACAGGCTGGGCCATATCTCTTTTGAGAATCTCTTCAACAATTTTATCTTCCTCATCCCAATTATAAAATTCGGATGAAGGTAGATGAGCCGACATTCCCTTAAGACCATCCATTCCATCACTAAAAGGGTTTATTGAAAAACCACCAATGAATATTATCGCTGGACGATGAATCGTTTTAGATTTCATTTCTATTTTTTTCGCTGAATCAATTTCTGATATATCTTTCGACTCTGATGAGAAACTCGGGAGACCAAGGTTTGTGACACCAGGAGTTTTAAAGGCTTTGGTCAAAGTAGAGGCCGCTTCCCCTAATAACTTCTTTCCTAGGCTACCTGTTTCTTTGCCTTTATTTTTTATTTTATCCAAGGGCTTTGTAATCTCGTCACCAGCTTTTTTGACAACGTCTTTTGCTTCTTCTCCAAGTGTTTTCGACTTATCGCTAATTTCAATTGAAGTAGCTTCACCTAAACTCTCTTTTAGCCCAGTATTTTTTAATGCCTCTTCAGCAGATTTACCTAAGGACTTAGAATTAATATAATCCTGATGGTTTTTATAATGTATTACTCCACTTCCTACTTTCATAGCAATATTTTAACAAGGTGTGACAAATAGGTCTGCTAGGGAAAATATGCCTCAAAACGGCCTAAGAATAACCAATCAAAGCTACCCAAAAGGGGCTGAACATGATACATAGCTACGATATATCAGTTATTTAACTAATTCTTAGGAGTTTCAATGTCTAATTTAAGAGTGGCCATTAATGGAATGGGAAGAATCGGAAGAACTATAATCAGAGAAATTGTTAACAGAAATATCTCTGGCCTTGAGGTTGTTGCTGTAAATAACCCTGGTGACCCTGATCCATATATTCATTTACTGAAGTACGATTCAGTTCATGGCACTTTTAGTGCAGATGTAAAGCACGAAAAAGGTGCAGATACTTTTTCAATTAATGAAAAACAAATCAAATTTTATGGAATAAAAGATCCAAGTGAAATTCCATGGAGTGATCAAAAAGTTGATATTGTTATTGATGCAACTGGAAGATTTAAAGACATGGAAGGCTTAGGAAAACACAAAAGAGGAACTGTTAAAAAAGTTATTATGTGTGCTCCAGGAAAAGATCTCGATGGTACATTCGTTGTCGGTATTAACCATGAACACTATAACAACGACACTCACCATATTGTTTCTAATGCAAGCTGTACGACGAACTGTCTCTCACCTGTAGCAAAAGTTCTTAATGATAAGTTTGGAATTGAAAATGGGTTCATGACAACAATTCATGCCTATACTTCTGACCAACAACTTCTAGACGGATCCCATAGTGATCTTCGTCGAGCTAGAGCGGCAGCACTCTCAATGATTCCTACAACAACTGGAGCAGCAAAAGCTGTTGGACTAGTGATTCCAGAACTAGAAGGAAAGCTAGATGGTTTTGCCATCAGAGTTCCTACTCCAAATGTTTCAATGGTAGACCTCAATGTAAACTTAAAGAATAAAGCTTCAATTAAAGAAGTAAATAGTGCTCTTACTGAAGCAGCAAACTCAAGTCTAAAAGGAATTCTAAAAGTTGAATGCCTTCCGCTTGTAAGTCAAGATTATCAAGGGATGAGAGAATCAAGTTGTGTTGATTTAGACTTAACTAACGTAATTGATGGAATGGTAAAAGTTGTTGCTTGGTACGATAATGAAGCCGGTTTCTCAAATAGAGTTATCGACTTAGCCACTCATATGGGTAGCAAACTTTAGACTATAAGGATTAAGTAATGGCCATCAAGTTTATAGATGAAGCAAATATTGAAGGTAAAAAAGTCATCGCGAGATTTGACTTTAATGTTCCGCTTTCAAAAGATGCAAACCCTACAATAACAGACACTACAAGAATTGATATGGCCTTAAAGACTATTAATTTTATTCTTGAAAAAGGTGCTTCTAAACTTATTCTAATGAGCCACCTAGGAAGACCTAAGGGACAATTCGACGAGAAGTATTCATTAGAGCCAGTTGCTGCGTATTTAAGCGAAAAGCTTGGTCAAGATGTGGTCTTAACTGAAAGCTGTACTGATTCAGGTATTAAATCATATCTTGGTTTTAATGAATCAAAAGTTATTCTTCTTCAAAATTTAAGATTCCATCCTGAAGAGACAAGCAATGATCATGAGTTTGCAAAAAAGCTTGCTAGCTACGCTGACCTCTATGTTAATGATGCCTTTGGCACGGCCCATAGAAAACATGCCTCAACATACGAGATCAATACTTTCTTTAAGGGAAGAGCATTTGGTGGCTTTCTTCTACAAAATGAAATCGATGCTCTTAACAAAATTGTTGAAAGGCCAACGCCCCCTTTTATTGGTATTGTTGGTGGAGCAAAAGTAAGTGATAAAATTAAAATCATTGAAAAATTATTAGTAAGCGTTGATAAACTTTTAATTGGTGGAGCTATGGCCTATCCATTTCTAAAAGCTCAAGGCCATGATATTGGAACAAGTCTTTGTGCTGACGAAGATTTGAAGCTTGCTAAGAATATTCTGGCCCTTCCTTATAAATCTAAGATAGTTCTTCCAACTGATCATTTAGCTAGTGAAGAGTTTGGTGGAGCACCTGTTCAAGTGAATGAAAAAGATATTCCTAAAAACTTGATGGGTCTGGATATTGGACCTAATACACTAGAGCTTTATCGCTCTCACCTTGCTTCAGCTAAAACAGTTCTTTGGAATGGACCAATGGGTCTTTTTGAGAATGAAGTTTATAGTAAAGGAACATTTGGAATTGCAGAAACACTTTCTGAACTCCAAAATGCTTTTACTCTTGTTGGCGGTGGTGACAGTGTTGCAGCTGTTAATAAAGCAAAGCTTGCTGATAAAATTTCACATGTCTCTACTGGCGGTGGAGCTTCTTTGGAATATATTGAAAACGGAACACTACCAGGAATAAAAGCACTTCGGTTTGGAATTTAACAAAGGTATTATCATGTCTAGAAAGAAATACATGCTCGGAAATTGGAAGATGAATCATGGTCTTGAAGAAATAGATAATTTTCTTTCTGATCTAGATAGTCCATCCAGTTTCAATTGTTTCTGGGGAATTGCCCCTCAAGCAATTCATATCTTAAGAATGATTAAGGCCAAAAAAAGAAGTCCTAATTTAAAAGTTGGCTCACAAAACTGTAGTGAAAATGACTTCGGAGCTTTCACTGGAGAACTGGCAGTTCAAACTCTCGTTGAGGCAGGCGTAGACTTCACTCTTGCAGGACACTCTGAAAGAAGAAGCCTCTATTCTGAAAGTGATGAACTCATTAATGCAAAAGTAATAAAAGCTCAAAGTGAAAACCTATTACCTGTTTTTTGCTTAGGTGAAACTCTGGAAGAAAGAGACTCAGGAAAAATGGAAAATGTTCTAGAGGGACAACTTCTTTCTGGCTTAAAAAATGTAGATTCTAAAAATATCGTTATTGCCTACGAGCCTGTTTGGGCCATTGGAACCGGAAAAACAGCGACTCCAGAACAAGCCGATGAAGCCCATGCCTTCATCAGAAAAGTAATTACTGAAAAGCTTGATTGGGACGCTAACAAAATTTCAATTCTCTATGGTGGGAGCGTAAAACCTGCCAACGTAGTAGAACTGCTAGGAAAAGAGAATATCGACGGTGCCCTAGTTGGAGGAGCGAGTTTAACTGGAGCTAGTTTTAGTGCTCTTTGTAAAGCCGCAAGTAACTGATATTATGTACAAGGGCCTTATATTAGTTGTCATTTTTGGCAACTATTTGTTAAAAGTAAAAAATTAAAATGAATGAAAGGATTTATAAATGACTACTACTCTAATGATTTTTCAAGCTGTTGTTTCTGTTTTACTAATAATTGTCGTGTTACTTCAATTTGGTAAAGGAGCTGAAGCAGGTCTTATGCAAGGTGGTGGTGCCGAGAGTGTTTTCACAGGAAACCAGCAAGGCAATATAATGATCAAGATTACCATTGTCCTCTCAGTTCTCTTTTTAGGTAATTCAGTATTTTTAGCAAGAATTCAAAGTCATAAAAGCTCAAATTCTCTTTTAGATAATGAAGCCCCAGTTTCAAGGCCACTTAACTCAGATGCAACAACAACAAAACCAGTTGAAGCTAAAAAAAATGAGCAGCCGGCAGAAGAAACTAAAAAGTAGGATACATAATGAAAACTGAACATGTAGAACTAATCAAGAAAGAATTTCAACATCTTGATAGTATCTATTTCAATTCAGCATATTTCGGACCTAGCCCTTACAGTGCAAAACAAAAAGTTATGCAGGCCCTGCAAAAAGAGCTTAACCCTAGCTTTTACGAATACAATAACTTGATCGGTGTTAGTGAGCGATTAAGAGTGCACTTCGCAAGGCTCATTGGATGTAAGTCTGATAATATCGCCCATCAAACTTCAACCTCAGATGTTATTAGTATTGTGGCCAATGGATTTAACTTTAAAGAAGGCGATGTCGTCTGTTCGATAAATAACGATTACCCATCAAATGTTCTACCGTGGATGCTGGCCAAAGAAAGAAAAGGCATAGACTTTCGTTTACTAGACCTCGGCGACGAGGTTCTACCAACAAGACAATGGCTTGAAAAAACTCTCCCTGCAAATACGAAAGTTTTTAATGTTTCACATGTTACTTTTGACACCGGAAAGCTCGTTGATATTTTAGAAATTGGTAAACTGTGTAAAGAAAGAGGAATCCTCTTTGTTGTGGACGCGACCCAAAGTCTCGGTGGCCGTGCCATTACACCAGAGGAGCTTGAGAATATTGATGTTCTTTCTTGCAGTAGTTATAAATGGTTACTTGGGCCCTATGGCCATGCCTTTGCCTATTTCAGTCAAAGTGCAATCAATAAAATCCAGCATCCAAGAGCAAACTGGATTACTTCACCTAATAGCAAAGTTGTCTACAATCTACTCGATTATACTACTGAGACACTTCCAGGAGCTCGTAAATACGATCGTGGACAAGCCTCAAATATGCTTACCAATAGTTGTCTTGAGGCCAGTGTAGAGTTCTTAGCTTCAATAGGCTTAGATAATGTTCAAAGACACAATGAAGAGCTAAGAGATTACTTTTTAGAAAATTACCCAAAAGAAAAATACAAAATGATAACTCCTAAAGAAAATATAGCAAATATTCTTTGTATTAGAGCACTAAGTACAGAGCCAATCACATTAGAGAGAGAGTTAAAATTTAGAAATGTTGACGTAAGCATTAGACAAGGAAATATTCGCCTAAGCTTTCATATCTTCAATACAAAAGATCAGGTCAAAGAGCTTATAAGAGCCCTCGATATTTAAGCTGGTTTCTTCTTCGGTTCATTAACTTTAACTTTACCAAAATCATCTGCATCTTTTTTCAAAAAGTCATCTCGCTGAACTTTTGCTTTTGGCTTTCGAAGAGGCAAAACATTTTGAGGCTGACAAGGATCAAAATCATCAGGAAGTTCTTGATTAACTTTTCCTTTCAATAATATATTTGAAACATTTTGAGTGAAGACTTCAAAAATCTTAGGATCAATCTTTCTTCCAACAGAACGAGACATAACCTGTATTGCATCTTCTGTGGCAAGAACTTCGTGGTAACTTCTCTTTGTCGTTATGGCATCATAAAAATCGGCAATCGCTGTGATACGAGCGTAAACATGAATATCATCTCCATGAAGCCCATTAGGATAACCCGTACCATTATAGTTTTCATGGTGCTCTAAAATAACTCTTTTAATAACTTCAAAATCAACTTCACCATCTCCGCTACAACAGTGACTCTCCATTAACTCATGACCGTATTCCGGATGTTTTTTTATGACAGAGAAGTCATCTTCGTTAAGCTTGCCAGGATTGTTAATAATCCGTGTAGGTATTTTAACTTTCCCCAAGTCATGAAGTAATCCACCCATGCCTGCAATAATTAACTCTTTCTTTGATGCATTTGGTTTTAGTGCTTGAAAAATTGATATGGAATACATGGAAACATTTATAGAATGATCATAAGTATAAAAATCATGAAAACTTAAATTCGCAATAAGCTCTTGAACTTCACTAACATCATAGCCCTTAATCACATTAACCATGGACTCAACGGAGTCTCTACATCCTTGAATCGTTTCTTCAAGAACTTCATTAGTAAATTCTTTTTCTTCCGAAAATATTCGATCAAGATAAACAATCGCACTATCTTTGATAACATCAGCTTTCTGAATATCACCAGCGTCTTCATTGTGAACTAAGCTTTTTAAATACTCATCTCTTTGACTTTCTAGAACGTATAACTGGTAATACTTTTTCTTAAAAGAAACTAAGTCATCAGCTGACATAGAGTTTCCATTTGCAAAAATTTTTACAAATTTCTCTCTCGTTTCATGAGTAGATGAGTTAATAAATAAGTCATAAGGGAGCTTTTGATCAATCAAGATCAAATCAAAAGATACTGAAAAAAAGCTATCACTTGTTAAGTTTTTTACCATAATAAATAGACCACTTAACTCTTCGGTAATTAAAGCGAATATATCAAGGTATTTATTATAGCATATGGTATGTAACTACATGAAATTAGGTTATTTTGACTGAAGATACTCAAAAAGCTCATTTAGCCCTTTTTGCTTTTTCTTTCGAATTGGCTTTTTTGGAACTTCCAACTCTTCCTCTTTAACATTTGATGAGGCCTTAAGACCCTTTGCCGGATTTATCGTTCTTTTTTGCTTAAAATTTTTGAATTCTTCTCTCTCTTGAGCTTGGCTACACTTTATGGTCCTGCCATCGATTAGAGCACCATTTAAGCCCTTTATTGCCAGCTGTGCTTCCTCTTCACTCATTGTAACAAAAGCATAACCTTTCTTTTTCTCTGAGCCAGATTCCTTAGCAATACTTATATTTCCAACTGTTCCATAACGAGAAAATAAGTTCATTATCCCTTTCTCATCTCTTTTATAGTTTAGATTTCCAATATATACAGTTACTTCTTGGCTTTTATTTGCTTCTAACATGTTATTCCTAAGGCTCAGTGTTTCACGCAACATATCATTTATTACTTGTAAGTCAACTTGCCTTGTATTTGTTATCTAAAAACAAAAAAACCGGCATTAAAGCCGGCTTTTTCATATATAAATTGTTTAAGACTAATTTCTAAAACGGTTCTGGGTACAACTTTTGTTAAATAGATCCTTAGTCTTCTTCTATGATTAACTATTCCTTTACTAACATCATTTTCTGTTAAACAAGCGATTGAGTTTAAACTAAATAACTAAGGCTATTTAACAATAATTCTAAATAGTCCCTGACTTCCAATGCTAACAATCTAATATTTAAATACAGTCATATCTTGGTAAAATGACTACTGTGCAGAATCGCAACAACTCGTACGATCATTTTAATCAAGAATAGGATACTGCTTATCAAAAAGAAAAGTTAATTACCGTTTATTGGTCAAATGCTAAATACAAACGAGAAATCTTTTTCTAGCATTTGATACTCTGTCTGTGGGTTATCAATAGGAAGCTTTTAGGTAAGTTGATCTATGTCATAAAACTACATTCAAATTTTAATACTGGAGATAACCCTATAAAACTAACAAACCGAAATCAAGAGATGAAACATCTAAGTTAAAGAAAGATAAACATTAGTCATATTTCGGGGGAGTGGGGAGTATAAAAGACTACACTTATACTTACTCTAATAAGCTTTGATATTGTTCTTTAATCTCTCTAAGGAAGTTAACTGTTTCTTCTTCCGTTGTCATCAATTCGAACTCTTCTACGGTCGTAACAATTTCATAAATAATACTTTCTCTAAGGGCTTTGAACTTTTGACGTTTTTTTCGATTTTCAAGCACTTCCATTTTTGAGTCAATCTTTTCAATTTGAGTTTGCTTTGTCCTAATCGTCGAGATTAGAATACTACTGATTCCTTTATCCATACTACCTAAAATTTCGTTAACCATTCTATGATCAAATTCTTCCTTTGTAATTTCACCTTTTTCATACTCTTCCCTAATCTCTGAGGCTTCCTCACTTATAGAATCAACACTTTTCTCACGAGTCTCTTTATCTTTCATATTTT
>JAONMX010000002.1 GCA_028378565.1 Bacteriovoracaceae bacterium | reverse complement strand
AGTCGATAATCAAACAAATTAATTATTGTGAGGGCCCTTGTTATCAAGGGCCTTTTTTATATGAGCAAAGAGCTAATTAAACAAATCGTTTATCAATTCTATCAAAAAGCGACCCAGGATGTTTTCCTTGGTCATCACTTTAGAAAAATACAAACAAGTCAAGGTGACCATCCCCTAAAGCCTCCAATGGAAGCATTCGAAGATCATCTTCCTCGTATTGAGCAGTTTTGGAGAATGCAACTTCTAGGACCTGAGAAAGTAGAAAATCCATTTGATTTATTAAATATCCATAGAAAAATGAAATTAAACCGTGGAGAGCTTGATAGATGGGTTTTACTTTTCAATCAGGTGCTTGATGAGTTTCAAACACAACAACCTGAACTCATTTCAACTTGGAGATCTAAAATCGATTTATTTAAAGAGAAATTTGTTAAAGATCCGAGAATGTTCAATCACAAATAGTATCTTTTGTTGCTTTCTTGGCATTGAAAGCATCTTTAACAAAACTTTCCAATACGGGCTCGTTAGTGACTTGGTCGAATAACCAGTTGTAGGCATACCACTGCTTGATAATCTTAGCTGCTTCACAGGCCTTCTCAGCCGATTCAAATTGAATGACGGGCATTTCTACTAGTCTGACCTTAATTCGCTTACCGCTCCCCTCAACACAACCCTGTATTTGGTAATGATGACACAGAACTCTTTTTGCTGCTTCATGATTTGCAATAGGAACTAATTCAATTGAAGGATCAAAATCAATGGCCTTAAACCACATCTGTTGTGATGACATAACATTTTCATCTTTTGAACAAGAGAAAACTGCTATCAAGCAAGAAATGATCAATAAAACCTTCATGCTCTCTATTATAACCTATTTTTTCTTATATCTGGGAGTTCTTTTCTTAACTGCTGACTTCTTTTTTTTCGCTTTTGCAGTAGCCGCTTTTTTATTCACTAAATGCTTTTTGGCGACCTTCTTACTTACCTTCTTCCCTGTTTTTTTAGTATCGTCTGTTTTTGAGGAAGTATTACTATTTGGTGACTTTAAGGTTTGAATATTAAGATTATTCTGTCCAATAATGGCCTCGTTAATTCTCGCAATTAAATTTCGGTCACCAGAGGTTACAAAATTAAAGACTGTTCCTTTCTTATTGGCCCTACCTGTTCGGCCACATCGATGTAGATAATAGACCGCCTCAAAAGGAAGATCGTAATTTAAAACCCAATTGATATCTTTGATATCAATTCCTCTAGCAGATATATCCGAACTTAATAAGTAACCACCTTTATCAACAAAACCATCAAAGTTTTCTTTTCTTTCGGACTTGGTCATTGCTCCGTGCAAAGTCCAAACTTTTCTCTTTGGAAATCTTGTGACAATAATCTCACCAATTTTTGAAACATCTTCTTTTCTATTAAAGAAAATCATCCCACTACCTTTGGCCTGTTTTTCTAAAAAGGTAACTAGCATTTCTGGTTTTTCACGTTGTCCTAGATATACATTAAATGTTTCGATCGTTGTTTTTATTCCATGGGAGTCTCCCATGAAATGCTCTGTAAATTTCCTTTCGGTGAAAGTTTGCTCTGTAAATTTAAAGAAGTCCTCTGGTCTTGTTGCTGAGAAAAGGGCCACATTATATTTTTCATTTTTAATTTTTGAAGATATTTTTGATATTTCTTTTCCAAAGCCCATATCTAATAATTGATCTGACTCATCAAGAACCAACCATTCTAATAAGTCAGTTCCAATTTCTTTTCTTTCTATAGCACTGGCAAGTCTACCTGGTGCACAGATAAGAATGTCAAAAGCTTCTTCTCTTAGTCTTCTTGAGCGCCCTTTATCTTTTCCACCTTCTAAATTTCTAATTCTAAGTTTTGCATGGTGAGAAATGCTTTTGAAGACCTTCATCACTTGGGTTACGAGTTCTCTTGTAGGCACAACAATGATCGCTCTTGGATTTCCTACTTGAGATTCCATTGGAATATCTTCATCATTTGATTTTAGCTGATTCACAATAGGAAGAGCGTAGGCAAATGTCTTACCTGTCCCCGTTTGGGCAACAGCACAAACATCTTTTTTATCTAACATGGATGGAATGGCCTTTTCTTGAATTGGTGTTGGAGTATTAAGATTATTATCTTTAAGAAAGCTCGCAAGTTCAGGTAAAAGGTTAAAAGATGAAAAATCTTTCATTGATATGGCTCCATATAAAAAAAGGGGTCTATTAAGACCCCTTTGATATCATGTATTTGTCTTTAAAACAATCTCATCTAAAAAGCTAAACGAAAGTTTACAGAGTGAAGTGTAGAAGGCTTAACCCCATCAATTTCACTTTTAATAGGTGTTTTGAGCATATATTCAACACTCATGAACCATAACTTGGCCATTGGTGAGAAGGTAAAATGCTCACTATCTAGCATTCCTCTAAATCTTAAGCCTAAACGTTCTTGCCAAACATGTAGACCAAGGTCTGCTCCGCCATATATCCCATTTCCTAATCCATAACCACTTCTCTTATGAACTCCACCAAATGGCTTAACACTAAAGAAACTTAGCTTATACATGTACTCGCCATGTAATCGAATCAAAGGATCGGTTCCATAATTAAGAGCACCAGCTTTTTCTTCATTGTTGCTTAGCTCTGATAATTTTAATTCTTCGAGAGCAAACCAAGTTCTCAAGTTTCCATTCTTATATCCAAGTCTATAATCAGCACTTAAATACATTGTTGTATTGAGCTCTTCACCGAGATCAGCAACCTCACCTTTAGCAGCAATAGAGTCAGCAGAAACTCTTACTTTCATATCTGCTCTACCCATTCCATAAAGGTTAAATGTTCCAAACCATTTCTCACCGTACTCATAACCAAAGTTAAAACCGACTTTAGCTTCTGCTTTTGCGTAATTAAAGATATCTGGAACTGTTGTATCTGATGGAATTTTATACTTTCCTACAAGAGGAGTTATTGCTGTTATCTCAGCCGCGGATAAACCACAAGCTGATGTATCAATTAAATGTTGAACAATATCTGTCCCATTTGTCATACCTGCCGCACAGGCACTTTGTTGAAGCTTTGTTGCCACTGCAGCTGGAACATCACTACCAACATAAGTTCCGATATTAGCAAGAATTTGTGAAATGGTTAGGCTCGTTGCTCTAAAACCTAGAAGTGCCCCAACCCCAACATGAGTTCTAAAATCTGGGATAATCTTTACTCCAAAAGCATGAAAAGTAGGAAGAGGAAAACCAAGATTTAAGTGCAGTCTTACGTTTTGTTCAGTTTTATCGTATTTTCTTAAGATGTTCTGAGCAGCAGAAAGCTTAGCAGCTGTACTACCTTGTGTATCAGAAACTTTGTCAACGTCATCAATAACGTCGAAAAGATCCTTATTAAGAAGTAGTCCTACATCAAAGACAAAATCATGCCCTATTGGGTTTAGCATCTCATGGGTTTTAAACTTGTCTTCTAGTTCTTTAAACCTTTCAACAACGTCATATTCACTAGCCTGTGCTTCAGCTAAAATAATCACGCCTAAGAAAAGTAGCGCAATACGAAGGTAGACATTCCATGTCTTTCTCATCACAAATCCTTTGTAAGTTTAATTTATCTTTCCACTATCTTATCCAATAAATGAAATAAATAAAATAGGGAAAGAAAGATATATCAAACTATTAATATTATTGAAGGATTAGTTGCCAATTTTTCTCAAATTAGAGACAATAAAGGCATCGTAAATACTCAAGGATAGAGTTTGGAAGACCAGTATCAGCTACAATACGTTTTAAATATCAAAGGCAAGAAGTTTCAAGATGAGATTCCTGTTGAATGGGATCAGTTTACCATTGGAAGCTCTGAGAGGTCTGATCTGTGTATTGAAGATCAAAAGCTTGCCCCTATCCATATCAAATTTAGAGTACAAAATGATGTTTTAACAGCTACTAATCTCGGCGGCGACAAGGCCACTTCTATTGGCTGGCAAAAGCTAAATCATGGGAAAATGTATATTCTCGATAGTGGAGACAAAATTTCTTTAGGAAACTTAAAAGTCCAAATCTCTCAAGTAAAAGTGGAGTATATCCCAGACGACGAAGAAGAGCTTGATGAAATAGATGAAGAAGTAGAAACAGAAATAGAAGACCTTGATGATGTAGAAGAGGAAGAGGAAGAGGAAGATGAAGAAGAAGTAGAAGTAGAGGTTGACGACGACCAAACCGATCCAAACTTAACACCCATGATTCCTGAAGAAAGTGATGAGGAAGAAGATGAGGTAGATGAAGAAGATGAAAGCACTGAGCCCGATCGCACCCCTGCTAAAAAACTTCCTCAACTAGGTGCCAATAAAAAACTCAATATCAAGAAATCTAAAGGAAGTTATAGTCCAAAGGGACCACTACCTGGACCGATCTCCCGACTAAGCTTTCTTTTATTAAATATTAGTTTAGTAGTAATGCTAAAGTTTTTCTTTTTCCACCATTTTGAACTTAACCAACTTTGGAATACTCAATGGAAAAACTTTTCGTCTCTTATTCTTGGAAATGTAAATAAGTACTACCCCGTTATTGAACCTTTTCTGCCAAAAGACATCGGGCCAATAGTTAAAAATCCAATTGTCTATGAAATGCTTGTTCTCTATATTTTACTTTGCACTGTTTCAGGAATTCTTTTTGGGAAATCACTAGGAGCATTTCTTGGGTTCTGCTTTTCTGATGGAAATTTTATTACAACCAGAATCAAAGCTCTCGTAAGAGGAATTTTCTCAATAGTAACTTCGCCTTTTCTTATTTTTGATTTACCACTCTTAATTGGAAAAAGAAGTTTAAAAGAAGTATTATCAGGAACTCGCTTCTATTTTCCTAATACCTTTCTAAAATTAGTAAGTGCTCCATTAGTAATTATCTTTACCATTGTTATCTTTATGACTCCTCTTGTTCTTTTTATCGATCAAGTAGAACAAAATATTACAATTTCAGAATATGCTATTGCAAAATCCAAAAACTTTGGAAGGAAATCAAAGAAGAAGCCAACAGAGATCTCCACTCGAAGTATTCACTTAAATGGCAAAATTAAAACTTTTATTTCTAATTATTGGGAGTTTTTACCTACCCTTTCTTCCAATAAGAAAGGAGTCAAGTTATCAACCTTATTATTAGACACTCAAAAAAATATGTCAGTTGTCATAAAAGTCTTAAACAAAAAAGAAGATATAAGCACAGAGTTTAAAAGCTGGAATAAATACGATCCACTATTAAAAGTATTTAATAATGAACTCTCCCAAGAAATTAGTAAACTTCAAAAGGATAAGGCTTCATCCTCTCCTATTTTTTCAAAAACAATTATTAACTCTCTCAAAATTAATACAGAGTCGGCACCTTTTCTTCCTCAACACTTCGGACCTTTCATTGCCAATCCACTCATTCTGAAAAAAAGTATTGTGGAAAAATGGCCTGAGCTTCAAAGTTATCAAGTGAGTACCTTTGAAAAAAGTAATGCTTATCTCTTCGCTCTAGAGTCTCCAAAAATAAGTATTATTAAAGTGATCCAAGGAAATCAAGTTCGCACAATTGAGATAAAGCCAAATAAGAAATCAAGAAAACTCGCTAAAGATGCTATCAGAAACTTTATCTTACAAATTGATTTTTTCAACTCTCCAAAATCAACTCTAAAAGATACTACTGGCTGGTCGAAAGCTTTAGATATTTTTGCAAAGCTCTCTCAAGCAAAGAACAACCAACACGGCCTGAGCTCTAAAGATAATCAATTCTTGTCTCAATACTATCTTAAACAAGCGATGAAGGCCTATAAGGAAGATAATGCTCCTTTAAAAGAAGCCTTAATAGAGAATATCAAGAGTACGGAAAAAGCATTACTTTTTTTCATATCAAAAAGTAAAGATTCACAACTACAGAAATTTAGGCTAACAATAATCAGAATACAAAAAGCACTGAGTGATGGGGATGCTAAATTCTTTGAGTCAAATAAATAGTCTCAATTGAATAGACCTCCCTTCCGAAGATAAGTAGGACAAATATGACTAAAATAACTGATCAAGTAAAAGAGCACTTCCAATTTAACCTCATCCACGAAGACAAACATACCGGAGCAAGAGCTGGCGAGATTATTACTCCCCATGGAAAGATTCCGACTCCTGTCTTTATGCCTGTTGGTACTCACGGTGCTATCAAAGCTCTACAACCAAAAGTTTTAAAAGAGATGGATACTAAAGTTATTCTTAGTAACACTTATCATTTACACCTAAGTCCAGGTAGTGAACTCATTAAAAAAGCTGGTGGTCTTCATAACTTTATGGCCTGGGACGGACCGATTTTAACTGACTCAGGTGGCTTTCAAGTTTTTAGTCTACAAAGAAAAAGCATCAAAGAAGAAGGTGCAGAGTTTAGAGACCATAAAGGTAATAAGATACTTCTGAGCCCTGAAACTTCCATAGGAATTCAACAAAATCTAGGTTCAGATATTATGATGGCCTTTGATGAGTGTATTCCTTATCCGGCCACAAGAGATTACACAAAGAATAGTATTGATCGTACACACCGCTGGTTAGATCGTTGTATTGAAACTTGGGATAACCCAAAACAAGCACTCTTTGGAATTATTCAAGGTTCTACCTATGATGACTATCGTGATGAGTGTTTAAAAGAAGTAACAGATAGAAACCTTCCTGGGTACGCCATTGGTGGAGTTAGTGTTGGTGAGGGTCCAGAGTTAATGGAGCAAATTGTTAAAAGAACTGCTCCCATGATGCCTAAAGATAAGCCACGCTATGTTATGGGCGTAGGAAATCCAGAGGATCTGATGATGATCTGGGAAAATGGTGTTGATATGAGTGATTGTATCATTCCCACAAAGTTTGCTCGTGGTGGAACACTTTTTACTTTTAGAGGAAAAATAAGAATCAAGCATAGAAACTACCGTAGAGATTTCTATCCGATAGATCCTAATATTAATTGCTATGCCAATAATAATTTCACGAGGGCCTATATCAAACACTTATTTGACTCTAATGAAATTCTAGGACAAATACTGGCGACAGAACATAATATTGCTTTCTATAAAACACTCGCAGAACAGGCCAGAGAGGCTATCCTCAATGACCGGTTTCGCGAATTTAAAAATCAGTTTTTAGAAAATTACTCTAAGAATTAAAGTTCAGACTCAATAGCATGAGAGAGAAGCTTTGTTAGTTTCTCAATATCTGCAAAAGAGATATTGTAGAACAAACTAATTCTAAATTGGTTTCGTCCAAGTTTTCTGTAAGCATCAATTCCGTATACTTGTTGTTTAGACTCTAGGTTCTTTAATAAAGCACCAACATCTACTTTATCATCAACATCAATCGTTGCGACTGCCGTAGAACGATACTTATCTTCTTCAATGAAACAACTAAGATATGGTTTTTCATTGGCCCAATTATAAACAAGATTTGCTTTTTTTAAGCCGTCTTCAATAACAGCGTTGTATCCCACCTTATTCATGGTTTTAATTTGCTCATTGAGAAAGAAAAGAGTGCTAACAGATGGAGTATTATATGTTTGATTCTTATCACTATTATCTATAGCAACCTTCCAATCCATTATGCCAGGAACGTAGCGACTTTTATCACCCGCAATTTCCAATGCTCTTTTTCTTGCTGCAGGAGAAAGAATGGCCACGTAGAAACCACCTTCACTTGCAAAAACTTTCTGTGGTGAAAAGAAATAGCAATCAACTTTAGAAAGGTCGCAAGTCACTTGCCCTCCCCCACTTGTTGCATCAATAGCGAGCAGGCAATCACCTTTCATTTCAGGAAGAGAATCAATAATAACGCCTGTTGATGTTTCATTAAGGGTGGCACAAATCATATCAACACCTTCAACATATTCAGGTGTGATACCTTTACCAAATTCAACTGCAGTCTTAGAAGCTTCTATCCATGGAACCATAGCTGATGATTTAAACCATTTTTCAGAGAACTCTCCACAGGTGAAATGATGTATTTTCTTCTTCACCATTCCTAGTGCTATGGCATCAAATAAGAAAGTGGCTCCACCATTTCCAACAACTATTGAATAGTCTTCTGGTATTTTAAAATATTCTCTTAAACCTTCTTGAATACCTTTAACTAAATTTTTAATAGGAGCTTTCCTATGAGAAGTACCCAATAAGTGATTTCCTGTCTTAAGAAGACTTTCTACATACTCAGTAGGGATGAGAGATGGTCCACAACCAAAGCGTGGGTCTGTTGGTACAAGTTCTTCAGGGGCCTGATAATTTTCAAACATATTCCTATCCTTTTGATAAATTGAGATGACCTATAATAAACCCTTTTTAATAATAAATTAAGGTTAATGATTGTCAGTTAGAGCATATTTTTGTCAAAATAGAGAAAATAAGGAAATTATATGTTTAACAGACTTTTTATATCAATTAATTTACTCTTCTCTATTTCGGTCTCTTCAAGTTGGGATGACTTTAATCTTAGCCTAGGCGTCATAGATCCATTTGTTAATAAGGTTCAAACCAGTGCTGCAGGAGATACTAATAAATTAGATTATAAACCTCTCTTAGAAGTTTCAGGTCAGTACTCTATCAATGAGGACTGGAAAATTTTGCCAAGCTTTGGCTTCGTAGTACCAGGAGATAATGACACAAGAGATGATAATATCACCAAGCTTAGCTATTATCTGTTAGGGAACCTTGCCTATGAAATTCGAGATTTTAGCATCAGGGCAGGAACAGGTATGTATATTACTTACATCAGTGGAAAGGGAGGAACTGAGAGTCTTCCAAATGGTCTTGGGGTAGATAGTTTTCCGATTCCTGACGAGAGCGTCAACACGCGAAATGTAGTTTTAACATTAGGTGGGACCTACCATTTTCATAAAGATGTGAGTGCCAAGTTAGAGACGATGCTTTTTAATTTACACACCAGTAGAAATAAAGCAGTTACCTACACTCTTGTTGCAACATATCACTTTCATGACAGTCTTTGGGGAAATTAATATGAAATATATAATCGCTTTTTTATTTTTACAAAATACCTTGGCCTTTACCTTTAACAACACAGCAGGAGCTGCTTTTGGTAAAGATACTGTCAGTGTAAATGTTGCAAGTCATACGTGTAACAATCTTGGAGTTACAAACGATGAGCTTTTAAGTTTAGCTGGAGAGGCAGTCTATCGTTTTTGGAATAATGTTCCGACCTCTAGATTAACCTTAACTCAAGGAAGTATTGTTAGTGTGGCCACCGCGTTTCAAACAGGACTTATCTGTCAGACAGGTACGAACTGTACCCCTACGGAGGCCCTTAAAGTAAGTTCAGATATTCTTATAAGTTGTAATACCAATGCCACAAACTTCTCTAATTCTGTAAGCGTGTTAGGAGTTACGGTTCCAAATAATATTACAGGTAAGACCATTAATGGTGCTTTGGTTTTAGTAAATGATCAAAGTGGAAATAGTTTTCAAAATAAATCTCGTGAAGAAAAAATTGCGATCTTGGCCCATGAAATTGGTCATGCCATAGGACTTGGTCATTCCAAACATAACGACCAGCTTATGCACTTTGAATCTATTCCCACTAGAAAACGGCTTGGTTGGGATGATTTAAATGGTATCAGCTGGCTCTATCCAATGGAACAACCAATTGGAGGATGTGGAACAGTCGATTTTAATCAAACGAACCATAAGACAGGTGGGTTTCTAGTCACCTTTTTAATTGGGTTACTTATTATCGTAGGCCTTAAAATAAAAGGGAGCGTCCTCTCTTAGTACACTCTCCTTCATAAGTTTGGAGCAACTCTTTTTCTTTTTCATCTAACATTGAAAAATCGATGAGGTCTGTTTCAAAACCAATAAAAACAAGAGGGCGAAACTTTAGAAGATCTCTGTCCGGATGAAGCTTTTCTATCATGGCTATATTCTCTAATCTAACTCCACCTTTTCCTGGAAGGTAAATTCCTGGCTCGATACTACCTACAAGCCCTTCTTTTAATGGTATTTTTGAACCGGGCTTCAAACGATAACACCCTTCATGAACATTGATTCCTACTCCGTGACCAGTTCCATGAGCATAATCATATCCAGCTTCTTTTATAGGACGACGTGCAATTTCATCAATTTCCTCTCCCAGTGTCCCTTCCTTAAAAGTAGAACCTTGAACAAGAAGTAATCCCTTTAAGACAAGGGTATAGATTTCTTTTTGCCAATCCTGCGCTTCTCCCTTGCCAATAAATGCTCTTGTACAATCGGTAGCAAGACCATGTTCATAAAAAGCTCCAGAATCCATAAGAATCAGTTCACCTTCTACATAATTTTTTTCTTTAGAAGAATTACCAAAATGAATGATACTTGAGCTAGCACCAAAGCCAGCTATTGTATGAAAACTTTGTGCTTTTGCACCTACTTTTGAATACTCTAGCCCTGCTTGAGTATAGAATTCAAACTCAGTAACATCTCTCTTTTGACATTCCCTTTTCATCCAATTGATCGTATTCCAAATAGCGTTATCACTATTTTCAAAAGATTTTTCAAAACCTTTAATTTCCGTCTCATTTTTATTTGCATGAAAATGAGTTAAGCCATTAGAGTCTTGATATGTTTTATCATGCCCAAAACTCTTGTCGAGGGTTTGAATATCTTTTACTGTCGTCTTGTTCGGATCATAATATACTTTCTCTAGTGAATGAGTGAGGCTACTGAGAACTTGTTCCATTTCAGAAAAGTTATGCCATGAAAGCCCATCAATCTTTAACTCACGAGCTTGTTTCACATTCTCTTGCGTTGAAAAAAGATAAAGGCAATCCTTCGTCACAATACATTTCGACTTAAATGTTGCCTGATAAGGAAGTTCGTATCCTCTGATATTTGTTAACCAACTTATTGTATCAAGAGCACAAACAAAGTAAGAACTTTTCTCCTCGTGGCAAACCTTTTTGAATTTGCTTAATTGGTCCTCACCTGTAAGTTCAATACCAAGATATTCTAGAGTGTGTTGGCCTTCATTCACTGGATACTTAATTAAAGAAATCAGCTCATCTTCGCCTATGGTTTCAACATCAAGCATACTTCTTAAATCGTTATAAAAACTCACACTTGTTCGCTCTGACACAACACCGATCTTATGAAATTGTCTTGAACGTATTTGAGTTTTTAAACTCTCATGTAATGTATCATCAAAGCTCACTTTGATAGGTCTCACAGGAGCTTCACATTCATTATCTACTTGTTCGTGATAGCGCCCATCAACAAAGAGAAAAATTTCATCCTTAGTACAAAGAACTTCGGCCACTGAGCCACTAAAGCCAGTAAAGAGATATCGCAAATTATCATACAGAGGCACATACTCATTTAAATGAATATCAAAGCTTGAAATATACAAGCAATCGAGCTCAGAGCTCTTAACCCAATCAATTAGCTTCTGTGCATTGTCGTTTATTTCGTCTCTATCTAGTTGAAATTTCATGCGTATTCCTTATCTTTAAGATAATTAAATAAAAACCCTCAAGTTTTTCAGCTAAATAACCGAAAACAGGACACTAGGATATATTAATGAAGTTTTCAATACAACACTTTGTCATTTTAATCTTGTCTATTTTTTTACTTAAAATAGGTGTAGCTGATTCGATTAAAGACAGACCAAAGACCTCAAAATCATCAAGTTACTTTAGGTAATCAGTTCTTCAATGTCATTTTCACAAGTTCTTTAAAATGATCCCCTCTTTGTGCATAATTTTCATATTGGTCAAAACTTGGATAAGCTGGGGAAAATAATAACACTCCTTTTGTACATTGATTTACAATGACATTAAAGATTTCCTCTAAGTCTTTACCATAATATGAATTCTTAAATAATGAGCTTAGCTCTTTTCCACTTTCGCCAAAGCAGAATACTTTTTCACAACGGGAGTTAATCAATTGAATATCACTTGAGTGAGGCATGTCTCCTTCACCTCTTCTCTTACCACCTACAATTAAGAAAACGTCCTTATCTGAAAAGCTTTTGACGGCGGTCATTGTGGCCAACCAATTCGTACTCTTAGCATCGTTATAAATATCAAGTTCTCCTACCTGACAAATAAATTCTAATCGATGCTCTACTCCTTTGAACTCCTTAGCAAGTCTAAAGAAATCCTCACCTTTTTTTATAAGAAAAGATGTTAAAAAATAGGCCGATACAATATTTTTAATATTGTGAATACCTTTCATTTTGAAATCATCTCTATCAATATTAAATCTCTTTAAAATATTCTTTACTGTGGAATCAGTTAAATCAAAGAACTCTTTTGTCTTAGCAATATCTTTAAACTCTATATCTGACTGACCTAAAACAAGTATTCCATCTTTATCCATGATTCTATATATTCTTTCCTTAGCTCTTTGGTAGTCACTAACTTTTGAATATCGCTCTCCATGATTTTCGTCTATATTTAAAATAGCACCTGCACGTGGGGACAATTGAAAAATACTCTCAAGTTGAAAACTAGAAAGCTCTAGATTAATAACCTCTACATCCTCACCACTTAAAACTAATTCACAAAGAGGCCTTCCAATATTTCCCCCAGTAAAGACCTTGTAACCTAATCCATTTAAAACATGATCAATCAAAGAAACGGTGGTTGTTTTTCCGTTTGTTCCAGTAACTGCGATAATAGGAATCTTTCTTGAGATAAAACTGAGGGCCAGTTCAATTTCATTAATGACAGGTATATTTAAAGCAATACTTTCTTGTAAAAGCTCCAACTCTCGAGGAATCCCAGGGCTTAAGATAATATAATCAGCTTTAGTAAAGTCACTTGAAGAAGCTTTTTCTTGTGAAAGTAGTGTTAAACTCTTTAGCTCCTTGAGCCCCCACTGTTGGGGATCACCTTGATTTACGACGGTAACCTCAGCATCCTTACTTAAGCAAAGCTCTAGTGCACTTTTACCAGAAATACCAAGTCCGAATATAACAACATTTTTACCTTTTAATTCCACAAAATCCTCTATAATAAGATAGAAACATTTTAACATCGAATTTATGGATTATCGAAAGCAATTTAATGAACTTATTCAATATTTGGTTCCCTACAAGAAGATGTGGGCAAAAGAGGTGGTATTCAGCTATCCAAATCATATTGAACCGTTTCCACAAGAATGGATTTCTGAGTTACTAGAAAAGAATGACCAGCAGTTATGGTCAATAGATAATGGAGAAACTAAGTATATCGAGGATCAAGATCTCATTAAGCTTTTTGATGGACTAGATAAAATTCAAAGTTTTCCAAAAATAGATGTAAAACCAACTGTAGAAAAATATCCGAGTTGGGCCTTTTTTAGAGTTAAAAATAAAAAAAAACATGAAATTCAAAGAATCGTCGACTTTATTAGTCACAACCAATCGTTAGATAAAACAAAGAAAATTATCGATATAGGTGGTGGTCAAGGGCACTTAGCAAGAATTCTTAGCTACTATCATGGACATGATGTGACCGTCATCGATCAAAATCAAGAGTTTCTAGAGCTTGGCATTAAGCGAGCAAAGAAATACCCTGCTCCTGATGGTGCTGGAGTTTTAACTTTTAAAAAACATACATTTGGAGAAAGCCTTAAAGATGATTCAAAATACTGTCAGGAAACTTTGACACTAGGTCTTCATACCTGTGGTCCTCTCGCTCACCGACACTTCGAGCAATTGATTGAAACCGATGGTCAGGCCTTATTAAATTTTGGCTGTTGTTATAATAGGCTGGATCCCGAAATAGATATACCCTTAAGCCAATTTGCAAAAGATCTTCTTTCTCAAAATAATATTCAATTAACAAAACACTCCCTTACTCTCGCAACGAGAGGTCATAAAGAGAAAACCTTTGAAAGCTTTCTACTTAAGAAAAGAGTAAAAGAATATCGCTGTGCCCTTCACATCTATATGTATCAATTTCATTCCCAATTAGAATTCATAGGAGTTGGAAGTGAGCATCCAAGAGTTTATGAAGGAAACTTTGAAGTATATGCACAGAAGAAATTGAATGAAATAAAAATAGATGTTTCACTTAGTGAACTTAAATCGTTTTACGAAAGTGAAAAAATACAGAAAACAATCAAAGAAATGTTTAGGGCCAATATTATTCGTTGGCAATTTGGAAGGGCGTTAGAAAAATGGATTCTTCTTGATAGGGCCATTTATCTCGAAGAAAATGGTTTAAATACCGAAATATTTCCCCTTTTTGATCCAGAGTTAAGTCCCCGCAATGTTGGCCTTCTTGCCTATAAAAAATAATAAAAAAAGGCCCTCTAAAAAGAGGGCCCTTCCTATTAAAAGTATTCTTTTGATTATCTTAAAAAGAGCATGTCGTAATACTTTGGAAGTGTCCATTGATCGTCTGGAATCATTTCCTCAAGTTCATTACAGTACTGAGCTATTTCTTCACTAAGAGGTAGAAGTGTACCTGCAATTACTTTTGCTTTTTTTAGCTCGTCTTCAGGTAATGACTTTAAAGAATTTCTCATATTATCAACTCTTGCATAAAGAGTTTCTGTAGAGAAATTTATTCTCTTATAAAGTTCTTTTTCAACAGAACTTTCAAAACCTGAATCTTTTTGGTTTTTAATGACTTCACTAAGTTTTACTTTGTAGTCAATAACACTTGGTAAAACATGCTGATGAATCATTGTCACGAGTGTATCAAATTCAATCTCACGTAAAGTAATATATCTTTCCGTTAGAACATTAAACCGTGTCTCTAACTCGTCCTTTGTGAAAACACCTGTCTTTGTTAAGAAAGCATTTAGCTTTTCATCAACAAGTGCAGGTAGTGCATCAGGAGTTGTTCTAAAGTTTGGTAGTCCTCTTTTTTCCGCTTCAGTCACCCATTCTTGAGAGTAACCATCGCCATTAAAAATAATATTATAAGAACTATCAACCCATTTTTTAGTTAATGACATTAAGGCCTTTTCAACAGAAGCTCCTCCTGAAATTTCAGACTCTAAAAATGATGCTGACTCATTAAGAACTTCTGCTACCGCTGCATTTAAAATACTAAGCGGAAGACCAATCGCTGCGGAAGAACCGCACGCTCTTAACTCAAACTTATTACCAGTAAATGCAAATGGTGATGTTCTATTTCTATCAGTATTATCTCTAGCAAGTTGAACCAATTGCTGAGTTCCCATATCCATATCAAGATCATCGGTAGGATTGAATGTCTTCCCATCTTTAATAGACTTGAAAATTCTTTCAAGAGTATCTCCAAGATAAACTGAAATTATACTTGGTGGTGCTTCATTTGCACCTAGTCTATGATCATTAGAAGCAGAAGCGATTGAAGCTCTAATCATTCCGCCATGTCTAAAAATTGCTTCTGAAACACAGGCCACAACTGCAAGAAAGCGCGAATTTGAATGAGGCTCATTTCCAGGCTCTAACATATTTAAACCTTGATCTGTTCCTAGTGACCAGTTTAAATGTTTCCCCGAACCATTAACTCCTGCGAACGGTTTCTCATGCATGAGAGCGACAAAGTTATGCTTAACTGCAACTTTCTTAATCGTTGCCATAACAAGCTGGTTATTATCTGCTGATATATTACTATCAGAGTAAATAGGTGCCATTTCATATTGCCCTGGGGCCACTTCGTTATGTCTTGTTTTAGCAGGAATACCTAGCTTATATAATTCTAAATCAAACTCTTGCATGAAAGATAAAACCCTATCGTCAATATCACCAAAGTAGTGATCATCTAATTGTTGGTTTTTAGCAGAGAGAGATCCAAAAAGAGTTCTACCAGTCATCACTAAATCAGGTCTTGAGTAATAAAAGTCTTTATCGATAAGAAAATACTCTTGTTCTGTACCACAAGAGCTTTTTACGTAATTTGCTTTTACATCAATGGCATTTAAAAACCTAAGGGCCGCTTCATTTATTTGAATTTCTGATCGTAGAAGTGGCGTTTTAATATCTAATGCTTGTCCTGTGTAAGAAACAAAAGCAGTAGGAATAAAGAGTGTTTTCCCATTGTTGTTTTCTAGTAGAAACATCGGGCTCGTTAGGTCCCAAGAAGTATAACCTCTGGCCTCAAAAGTCGTTCTGGAGCCGCCATTAGGAAAAGAGGAAGCATCTGGTTCACCTTGCATTAATTGTGAAGCAGATAAGTATTCAATCGCCTCTCCATTTCTTAAAGAAAAGAATGCATCATGCTTTTCGGCCGTAGAGCCAGTTAGTGGTTGAAACCAGTGACAAAAGTGAGTAGCCCCTCGAGAAGTTGCCCACTCTACTACTGCATTGGCCACAATTTCAGCATGTTCTTTAGATAATTTCTTCTTTGAAGTTGAGACGGCCTTTAATTCTTTTTTAACCGCTTCAGGAATTTCATTAGCTGTTAAGAAATCAAAAGTATTTTCACCATAGAACTGGCTTACCTTAAGAGGCTTACCGTTAATATCCATAGGAAACTCTATCGATCGCTCAGGTCTACTCGTTGCGTTAACACGTGATTTGTTTAAGCTTGTATTCAAAGACATCCAATTGCTCCTTCAATTTGACCAAGTTTGGTCAATGGTCCATTAACAATTGAATTTTAAGATTGTCTTCTCGATATGTCTATTATTTTAACTAATGCTTCACATTAGCTTAATCTAATAGTTCTGATTTTTCGAAATTGCTATTTTTGAAGTCTGTGCCTGCACTTCCTGTGCTCTAACTTTTCCAAGCAGAAGAAGAGAAACAGCAAAAAAGAAAAACATAACCTTGGCCATAAGTGCCTGAGCTTCATGAGGTAACATCACATCTCCACTTTAAAAATTAACATATAACGTTATTGCAAAAATCATACGTTTGAGCAATACCTAAGATGTGAAAAATGAAATATTTAAATTTTTAGCTTTAAAAGATATAGACTTTAATGAGTCTGAGATACTAAAAGTTAAGGCCCATTACCCTGACTTTAACGACTCTAGAGCAAAGCAGTGGTTAGCCGGTAGAAAATTAATAAACTCTTGTCTATCGAGCTTTGAAAAAACTACTGAGATTGACATTATGCAACTCGAGCAGGAAAACTTTCATTATCTCAAATCGTTTCCAAGTATTGTCTGTTCTCTCAGTCATTCTAAAAATGCAATTGCCTGCTACCTCACTGAAAAAAACCTCTTTCTCAATGTTGGGTTAGATATTGAAATGAAGAATCGAAATATTCAAGCAGCTTCGAGAAAATACTTCGTCCATCCAACAGACAGCCCTCCTTCTTGGATAAGAAAAGAGGATGTTGATAATTATCTATGGAGTATAAAAGAAAGTTGTTTTAAGTGCTTATTTCCATTTATTAAAGGTGAAAAGCCCTTTGTCTTAAGTGATATTTGGATTAAAGAAAACAAATTCGGAGTCTTTAGTCAGCATGAAGTTCTTGGTGAGTGGTCAGAAATAAAAAAAGAAGGTCTAGAGGATCACTATATCATTTCTTCTAAAATTACTTCTCAAACGTTGAAATCTCTAGTGAAATAAGATCTCGTTCTAAATTAAAAGAGTAATCAGAAGTATGTGTAGTTCCTTCTTCAAGCTTGAAGATCGTTTTAACATTGTAATGTCTTGAAGATCTTAGAATAAGGTTTGTATCACCAATCCAGAAATTTAAACCGGTAATTCGAAAATCACAAAAGTTAACATACTCTTGAATAGACATTCCTTCAGGAAGTTTAATCTTGTTATTAATAATTGATCTTTCAACAGCTTTTTCCAGTCTAAAATCTAAATTCATATCAAGTGAGTAAGAACCTTGAGTGTCAGCATAAGTGTAAGTGCTTACAGAGTAAAAATGAGGATGTTTCTTATTGGCACCTCTATATTGAATCTTAACAAAACATGATTCTGAATCACTGTTATTAGATTTTAGGCTCGCCACAATATTGATAAAAGACTCTTGAGCCGTCTCACCTCTTACAGAGAGCCACGGAATATGAGCTTCCATTGAGAAAGTTGGTAACATATTGAAAAATATAATCACCAATGTTCCAATTTTAATTAAATTCTTTTTTCTCATGGCGAGACTTATACATAAATTTATTGCATGTGGCAATTAAAAATTGGATTCATTCATTAAATAAAGTGAATAATTATGAATAGTTAGCTAGGCTGCTTTATTTGTATTAAGGAAATGATCAACGAACTTTAGAATAACGGCTCTTTCTCTGTTGGCCAAACCTTGAAACTGCATCCCGAGCCCTTTAGGCCGAGAATCAGAGATATTTTTAATGAGTACGGGAGCTATAATTTCTTCTGATAAAGTTCCAGCTTTAAGCTTTAACACTGCCTGAGCACCCAACTTCATTTGAGAAAGGTCTAGTTTCGGTATTTCAAAAAAGCAGCCACCAACTGAGATACTCGTACAATGACCTTTGAATTCGTGTCCATCAATCTCTAAAGTTCCGACTTCGTAAAATGGAGCTCGAAAATTATCTCTTTTAATAAAATATCTTTTAGATTTGACTCCATCTTTAGTTATTTCTTTTTCAACTACATCAGTCGTCAACTCGTAATTATCTTTGTAAGGTGTGAAGCTTTTATCACCTTTCTTTTTAACATTTGTATCAAAGCCAACCTTATCCCACTTTTTGAAGGCCTTCATATCTTCAAACTTAAAAGGACCTTTAACTTCATCATCCATCTCAATGTACCACATTGGCTCGTTTGAAACCTCGTAAGAGTCGCCAATAAGACGAATCAGTTCTTCCTCTTCTTTCCTCTGTTGAATTTGTTTAAACTTTTCTAAATCTTTTAAAGCGATCTGACTTTCTTTCTCTTTGGATTTTAAAACCTCAAGACCTTTATTTAGCTTTTGAACATTCTTTTTAAGAAGATGATTTTGCTTTTTTTCTTTCTGATATACTTTTTGATACTTAGAAATTTTAGTGACATGTTCCTTGGTACGAGTTCCAAGTTCTTTTATTTTTTCTGCGAGTTTCTTATTTTCATCTACAGCAGTTTCATTCTTTCTTTTAAATTGATCAAGCTGTAACTTTAAACTCTCATTCTCTTCTTTCAGTTGATTGACTTCTATATTTTGAAACCCTGTGTCTTCTTGATACATCTCTAGTGATTTCACTTTAATTAAGAGCTCATCATTTTCATCTCGTGACTGAGACAACTCTTCTCTCAATTCAACAACAATACTTTCAAGTTGTTCAATTTGAGATTCGTAATTTTCTGCTTCCATCTCTGAAGAGTTGGCCTGTAGCTGAGCAATCATTAATTCTTGATTTTCTATCCTTTCATTAATTTCTTTCCACTCTGATTCATCAATGGTGATCTCTTTTGAGGGGAAAAATATAGGAGGATGAAAGTTAGGCTTTGCAAATTCTTCATCTGTTGAGGTAAATGGCCCTAGGGATTGAAATGAGTTTTCAAAAGCAGGTTGAATCCATTCTTTGTACTCGATAGAATATACGAATTCATATGGGTTGAGCACACCCATTTCTAATAATGTTTTTAATTCTTCAAATGATTGTGGCCTAATTCTTTCATCGGCCAATCTCATCAAATACTCTTTTTCGATATAGCACTCCTATCTAGAGAACTTATCGACAAGTATTTGAATTTCTTTAAAAGATACGTAAAATTAAGCAGTTACGAGCTATGAATAGTAATCTTCAATAAATTCGGCGTTCTCATACCACTCTTTTATCTTTGGGGAGTTAAAGTTTGATTGAGAATACTGCTCAATAAATGAACTAAAGGGTACCTTTTCTGATTCCAATATTTCAAATAAAGAAGCTATTTTTAAAAACTCATGTTGAGCAAGTTCACTTAACATCAAAGAACTCGGCCTTAAATCTTTTTCTATAGAATCCATCACAAGTGACTTTGTTTTCAAACGAAAATTATCATGATCATTAATTTCTTTTTTAAACTCTACTGACTTTTTCTGTATATCGACTTTGTTTTCTTTATAACTAAAGTATTGGGCCAATCCCTCTTTTAACCAATTATCTTCTTTTTTGAAGTTGATAATTTTATCAAGAACAAATTCCATCGTTTTAATATTTAAAATTGTTGTCTCTTCTCCATCAAAGTCTTCAGCTTGATAGTTGATAATAAGAGTGTCGTTAAGATAGCTCACATAGTTTGTTTCTGCTTCGTTCAATATAATATGAAAGAATTTATCAAGATGAGTAAGTTGGGCTTTTTCAAACTGTTCAAAAACAAAGCTTATACTTGATTTTAATAGCTTCTTCATTTGAGCGTGATGCTCTCCGTTCTGTAAATGAATGTGATTCATATAGAATTTTGCCTTATCAATAGCAAAACCATCACTTTCATAATCCCCAATTAAAATAAAAGGATTTTCATCATCATATTCATAATAAAACTTCTCTCTTTCTTTTGAGACATCTTTAAAAAGAGTATGAAGCTTTGAAACTAAAGGCGGTAACCTCATTTCAAGTAACCACTCCATCGAGTCATTTGATATTGGATGCCCATCTGCCTTAGTGGGCAGAATAGCTTTTTGATCAAATTTAAAAACAAATTCATTAAGACATAGTAAAAGTGAATGATCATCGTAGGAACTAATGAACTTCTTAAACTCACTTTGCTTGACCATAAACTCATACTCAATTGAGAAGGATTTATTCTTAGATTCAAACTCCGGATGATTCCAACTAATTTTAAATTCATGATCAGAGACTCTTTCATGAAAGAGCCTACAGCCCGACGCATCATACGCACTCAGTCTATATAGTGAGTAAGATGTTTTGGGAAAATGGGGATTTAAAAATAAATGTAAGTCATCCCCCAACTCTTTTCTCGTGGCAGATAAGCGTACTTTAAAGGTTTTACGGTCCGGGTCATTAAACTCAAGTAAAATCATTCCTAGCATTTCATGTCCTATTTTCCTTGAAATATAGTTTCAACAAAGATAAATCCTCTATCTACAACAACACAGCAACGGAGAAATTATGGTTAATGGAGATACAAAACTCGATGCCAAAAAAATACCTCTTCCAAATATAATATTAACACAAATGGCGAAAGATCAATTGAACCTCATCATCAAGAATGATTTCACACTCGCAGGAAAATACTTAAGAATTTTAGTTTCAGGAAAAGGCTGTGATGGTTTTACCTACTCTATTGGTTTTACCGACTTGGTAGAAGAAGACTTAGTAGTACCAGTAAAGAACGATCAAGGTCTTGAATTCATACTTGATCCTTTTACAGCTTTTTATTTACAAGAAGCTCAAGTAGATTACTTTCAAGATTTTGAAAATAATTCCGAAGGATTCATTGTAAAAAATTTAAAGCAAAATGATTTTTCAGGAAAGTTTTGGAAAAAAGCTCCTGAGAAAGTTCCTCCAATGAAAAGCTTATAATTAAGGCAAAAACTTAATGGATTATCGCTACCTAAAAGCATTTCTTCTAACAGCACAGCACTCGAGCTTCTCACGAGCGGCAAATGAGATGAATATTGCTCAATCGGCCGTAAGTAGACAGATCAAATTACTTGAAGAAAGTCTAAACGAAGAACTTATTATAAGATCTAGTAAAAGAGTTCTTCTTACAAATAAAGGGAAAGAACTTTTTCTAGCGGCACAACAATTTGATAAAGTATCTAGTAATATTTTTGATCGTGAAGATAACAGACCAGTTAAGATTGGATTACTACATGGGCTACTAAGAAATTGGCTTGCCCCGAAAATCTCAAAATTCTACAAAAAAAATGACCGCTCAATTGAGATCAGTATTGGAAGTAAAAAAGAGTTACTTCAAGGAATTGAAGACGGAAAGTTTGATATTATATTTTCAACTCAGAATATTCAAAGTGATCTCATTAGTTCACTTAAATTATTTGATGAAAGGATGGTTTTGATTAGTAAAGAAGACGTTAATAAAAAGCGTCTTCAGGACTATAGATGGGTGGTCTACTCTGAAGAAGACTTTCTTTTTAAAGTTACAAAAAAAAGATCTAAAAGTATTATTCATGTCCAAGATATCCACACCATTGTGGACTTAGTAAAAAATCATGTTGGTATTGCTATTGTTCCAGACCATGTACTCAAAAAAACAGATACTTTAAATGTTCAAGAAATATCTGGTTTGCAGAAGTCAGAAATTTTTATGACAACTCTTAACTATAAATCCATTCCAACATTTGTAAAAGATATCCAAGAACTCGTTATTCGCTAAAGATCATCATCTCAAGAAATTTTTTAAATTATTGCTTACAGAACTTGACTCTATCTCCGTACACTCTTCCATTTTCACAAAGCACAATTAGCTTTTTGCCTACAAAAGGTCTAAGGGATTTTTGATAAGTCTTTTTAAGAACTTTACTTGTCCCATTCTTATTAACAAGAATTGGCCAAAGGACTTCTATTTTTAAAATATCTTCCCCATTAAATAAGGAGATAAACTCTCCCTCTTCACCTTGAGAAGGTAGATTACCAGAAACAATAGAAACTGGACGTAGGATTTTTCTCTGATTTGTTATCACTTTGATAGTGCCACCAATTCCATGGTAGTTAGACTTTATTCCTCTCAGTATTACTCGAAAGCGTCTTCCTTTTTTAAAATTATTTTGTAGAGCATAGATTCGAGGCTCAATCTTGCTGTCTCGAACATTCGTTTGCCCAGTTAAAATATCTGGCATCCCATCGCGATTCCAATCAACGATGACTGTCCCACTTGGATTGGTGAGATTAATTCCATGAGTATCAGCAGTGTCATCGAATGAGTGATCCTTACTTTGTTCAAAGTAAATTAACCTACTCTTAGGAGGGAAACCTGAATTATCTACCAGAAGATCAAGAAAGCCATCAGTATTGATGTCAATCCAGTTGGCCCTTCTATCACCCTGACTCCAAGAGCCACTTCCGTCATCCTTATTGTACTCAGTTCTAATAAATTTCGGTGGAAAGGCAAATTGTGAACCGGTTAAAATACTAGAACGATCTTTTTTCTCATTATCATATGAGTGAAAGAGCTCCCCAACCGCAATATCCATAATTCCATCATGGTTGTAGTCAGCACAATTCATGTAAAAACTATTTCCCCCACCCCTTTTATCAAATTTTCCTTCATCATCGGCTTCAGTGTTAGCTTCAGATGCATAATTAATAAAGATTCTATCTTTATTTTTATTATCGTAACGATTCATCCACATTCTATTTGGCATTCCATTTGAGGATGCACTTAATAAATCAGGATATCCATCTTGATCAATATCACAAACACTTCCACCAAAGCTCGCTACCGCATTGGGATATTCTTTTTCTGATCTTTTAAATTCATTTTCATCTTTCAAGAGGTAACTTGCATTTCGAAATTTAAAACCGTTCCCTTCTCCCATAAAAATTTGATCAGGAACAAGTGCAGGTCTTGAAGCCTTTTTAGTAAAATCATACCAAGATGTAACAAAGAGATCGATTTTTCCATCTAGGTTGTAGTCAAAAGGGATAATAGAAGATGCAGGTTTAACTTCGTTAATACCCGTTTTTTGTTCAATCAATTGATATTGAGACCCTAACTTACCTTTATAAATTCTAATATGTTCTTTTTCTAGCTCAGTCTTTTGGTTTAAAGTTCCAACAATACAATCTAAAACAGAGTCTTTATCAATATCTAAAAAGATAAGGTAGCTTCCTCTGACAACTTTTCCAAAAGGATTATAATCTATCGGTGAGTATTTCTTATATTTAGGGGAATACTTAAGAAAGACGGGAACACTGTAATGAAACGGTAAGTAAACGAGGTCTGTGTGACCATCACCACTCCAGTCGACACTATAGAAGTGAGTTGCCGAGCGAGCACCAAGTCCTAAATTCTTTGTTACATCAATGAAGCTATTAGCTTTAGAAGAATGAGGGCCATAATGAATAACTTCCCTTTTGACCTCTTTTGATACTTCCTTCTTTAAGGCCTCTGAAACAGCTACTTCCTTGTTCTTCTCAGGAGAACTACATCCCGAAAGAACAAGAAATATAACAAAAATATAAGATAAGCTTTTAGAAATCAATGATGTCTAGCCCATATCCTTCATTCTCACACACCTGCTGAGATAGTTTTTCAATAACTTTATCGTTATTTTTATTCATACCTTTCAAATTTTTGATAAATTCATACTTAGCATTCTTTAAAGAAAGCAGAGTAAGGTTATAACAATAATCTTTCTTTTCATCTGAAATTTTCTCGTCATTTAAAATACTTGTTGTTCTACTTAAAACAGACAACATTACATAAAGCTGAATAGACATATCTGCTAGTCGTTTCTGAGGAAGTTCATTGTCGATAATTTTCTTTCCGTACTTCATTAAAGTATTTTCAACTTGAATTGAAAAGCCACCTAACATAGAAGAAAATTCATCTGCCCAATCTTCTAACTTAGGGTGAACCTGTCCAAGAGACCTGGTTGGCATCATTTTACTAATTCTATTTTTCGCAAAGTCAGTTAGCACGCCTAAACTCTTAATTGGATCTTCTAAGGCCTTACTAACATTTGAAATTTTACCAAGTTCCTTAAGCCTTTCACTTGGTCCCCTTATTCCTGATAGAGCTAAGAAACATCTTAAGATTTCGTTTGTACCTTCAAAAATAAGATTAATTCTTGAATCCCTCATAATTCTTTCATAAGGGTATTCTTTCATATAACCAGTACCAGCAGCTATCTGAAGTCCAGTATCTACAACTTTCCATAGAGACTCTGATCCAAATATTTTACATACTGCTGTTTCGAGATAGTAATCATTCATCCCTTTTGTCATATTTCCAGTGGTCATATAAACAAGAGATTCTGTGGCATAAATGTGAGCTGACATATCTGCAAGCTTTTCTTGAATGAGACCAAACTCAGTAATAGTTTTATCAAATTGCTTTCTTCCACTAGCATGTTCAGTAGCAAGTTCTAAGATCGTCTTCATCCCACCAACACAACCACTTCCTAGTGAAAGTCTTCCACTATTAAGAACATTCATGGCAATCTTAAAACCTTTACCAAGTTCTCCAATAATATTATCTGCTGGAACTTTTACCTTATCAAAATAGACTGCTCTTGTTTCAGAGGCCCTAATTCCCATTTTGTTTTCTTTTTCGCCAAAACTTACACCTTCCATTGACTTCTCTACAATGAAGGCCGTAATTTTTTCGACTTTTTTACCGTCAATTTCATGATCTGTTTTAGCAAAGACAGTGTAGAACTCTGCCATACCGGCATTTGTAATCCAAAGTTTTTGTCCGGTAAGAGTATAAGATCCATCTCCATTATCAACTGCTTTAGTTTTAATAGAGTAAGCGTCAGAACCACTTCCAGGCTCTGTTAAACAAAAGGCGGCAATGGCCTCACCAGAAGCGAGTCTTGGTAACCATTTTTCTTTCTGAGCATCTGTTCCTTCATTAATAATGGCACGATAGCCTATGGACTGATGCGCTCCAAGAAAAGTAGCACAAGATCCATCAATTGAAGCAACTTCGGCAAAAACTCTGGAGTACAAAGTATAATCGAGACCCATTCCACCTAGTTCCTCTGGAACCCCTAAGCCACAAAGACCTAGATCAGCAAGTCCCTGAATGACTTCATCAGGTATTTTAGCATCATTATCAAACTTCTCTCCATCAATGTTGTCTTGACCAAACTTTGAAACAGCTGAGGTAAACTCTTTTGCAATCTCTTTTTGTTCATCTGAAAAGTGAGGATAAGGAAATACATTTTCTTCATGTACCTCTCCATAAAAAAATCCACCTACGACGGAGTTCATCATTTCTTTTTCTTCGCTCATATCCAACGTCCTTCAAAAATATTTAATTTAATTAATAAGATCATTTTTGTGAGATATTTTAGCAGTAATCAATTCATCTTAACAACGAATATCAAAAAAAAGATGAAACTCTCACTTATCTGATCTTTTTAATCGGTCATAAACTTTAAAATTACTAAATCTTTGCTTGATGCATGGGGCTCAAGTAGCATAAAATAGTAATATTGTAAGGAAAGTGATTACAGAATAAACGGACTTATTCAGTTGGGAAACTAATAAATGAAAAAACCAAAACTCAAGTTTTTAAATGGATTTAAAGACAAGTTCAATAAAATCTTCAGACGCAATAAGAAGATTGATATTGAAAATCTTGATATTGAATATGGTTCTTTCGATGAAGAATATGAAGATGAGTACGAAGACGATGAAGAAGATTTTGTTGCTCAAGAATTAACTGTCAAAAATGTAAAAGCAAACTCAGAGAGTGAACAACCTCCCTCGCTAGATAGTATCGATCATGACGAAGAGTACGATGAGGATGAGGATGAGGATGAGGAGCAGTTAGAAGGCACAGGTCATAGCTACAAAGAATTCCAACTACCTGAAGGTAAATTTAGTATTTCAAGTAAACTTAGAGATAAGAAACAACAAATTCAAAGTGCTCTTACAAAAAAAATAAAAAATGCTAAAAATAATAGAGATTGGAAAGAGTCTTTCAAAAAGATTCAAGGTCACTTACAGTCCCTTGAATGGGAAAAGTGGTTAAAAGGTTTCTATAGTGCGAACAATAGGGCCCTTCATCACAAAGCATTCCTCGTCACCCTTATTGCCGTTGGTTCCTATCAGATCGGCTCCATGGTTGCTCAATCTCTAATTCCTAAGACTAAAAGTGTATCAAAAGCAGTTACCTCATCTTCACGCTCAGGTAACACCATGCTTTCGAAACAAATTTCTTTAATAACAAGAAATGATCCTTTTAGAGCTGCTACTACTGTAAAAGCAAAAGTAGATAAGCCAAAGGTTCAAAAAAATGTTCCTGTGGTATGCGAAGAAGCAAGTCGTTCCTCTTCCCTACCTATTAAACTTGTTAATACTGTTGTTCTACAAGACTCAGTAAAATCAATTGCCGCAGTACAGGTTAGAAATAGTAGAGAGCTTGTCAGTGTAAGAGAAGGTGAAAAAATTTCAAGTTTAGCAGAAGTTGGAAGAATCAATCGTCTCAAACTTGTTTTCAAAAATTTAAGCTCCGGTCAGTGTGAGTATGTTGAAAACGTTGATGAAAAATTTAAAAGAGCAGCTGCCAAAAGCCCTATCAAAGTTGAAAAGAATCCTGCTAAAGCAAAGAAAATTATGGCCGCCGCAAAAGATGAAGGTATTGAGAACAAAGGAAATACTTTTAAAATTAAAAAGCAAGTTCGTGATTCTATGATAGAAAATATTACAGAAGTCCTTACCCAAGCAAGAGCTGTTCAAATTCAAAATCCAGATGGCTCACTAAGCTTTAGAATGCAAGAAATCGTACCTGGTTCCATTTATAGTAAACTTGGAATCCAAGAAGGTGATGTTGTAAGTGGTATCAATGGAAAAAAGATTGGTACCTATAATGAATTGATGACTTTATTTGGACAAATAAAAGATATAGATCATTTTGAAATCATGGTTAAGCGAGACGGTGTTGAACAAAACCTACAATATGATTTTGAATAACTTCAAGGAAGAAGAAATGAAATTATCCCAAAAGATTACCTGTATAGTACTTGCACTATCGCTCTCCCCTAGCTCCTTTGCGCAATTTAATAAGTTCAACTCCAAAACGGACTTTAAAAATGGCAAAAGCTCAAAGAGTGCCTCCACTCTTATTCAAAAAAGTACAAAAGGGAATGAGGATTACTTTGGGAGAAGTAACGCTCCAAAACCAACATTCAAAAAAAATAAGAAATATGTAAATCTAAATCCAGAAACTGCATTCGGACCAGAAGTTGTATCCAGCTTCGACTTTCCAGATACGCCTCTAAAAGATCTAACTAAACATATGCAAAAGCTAACAGGAATTAACCTTATTCTTGATAAAGATCTGAAAGGAAAAGTTTCTATCATGGCCCCTACACCAATTACCGTTGGTGATGCGTGGAAAGCTTACCTAAGTGCTCTTGAAATGAATGGTTATACTCTTGTTAAAAGTGGTAGTTTTTATAAAATCGTTAGCACAAGAGATATTCGTTATACACCAACAGAAATCTATACTGGTAACTACACTCCTAATACTGACAACTACTCGATGAGAATTATTCCGCTAAAGAATATTAATAGTACAGAAGTGACAAGATCTTTTAGACCTTTTATGAGTCGATATGGACGTATCATTGATATTAAGCAAACCAATACAATTATAGTTCAGGATACTGGTAATAATATTAATCGACTTGTAAGACTTATAAAATTCATTGATGTTCCTGGGCACGAAGAAGCACTACAGATTATCCCTGTGAAAAATTCGTCCGCTCAAGAAATTGCGAAACTTCTTGATCAAATCCTTAAAGGAAACTCAAAGAATGCGAAATTTAGAAGTAAGTCCACATCTGATGCTGAGAATATTTCAAAAATTATTGCAGAACCTAGAACAAATACTATTATTGCCATGGCCAATGCTGAAGGTGCTAAACAATTAAGAAACTTAATTTCAAAATTAGATGTTAAAGGCTTAAGTCAAAACGGTGGAAAAATTCACGTTTATTATTTAAACCATGGAGACGCGGAAGCTCTTGCGAAAACTCTTTCAAGTTTAGTGACAACAAAAAGCAGTGCAAAGTCATCTCGTTTTTCTAAAACGAATAAAGATAGTAACGACGATCTTTTTTCTGACGATGTAAAGATTACAGCTGATAAAGATAATAACGCCCTCGTTGTTACAGCTGCTCCAACTGATTACCTAACTCTTAAAGGAGTTATCAAAAAGCTTGATATCGCTCGAGACCAGGTTTATGTTGAGGGTATGATGATGGAAACCAATGTCAGTAGAGCTAAAGGTTTTGGTATCTCTATTATCGGTGCTTACGGTAGCGGTAATGCGAGAAAGGCTGGATTTACCCAAGGAGAAAATGACGGTCTCATCAGTCTTCTTACCAATCAAATTACAAGTCTCGGTGGATTATTTGCAGGTGTCGGTCTTGGGAAGTCTGTTGAATTTACTCCTGCAGGAGCAAGCTCACCAGTTAAGATTAATTCTGTGAATGCCCTTATTACGGCCATTGCAAGTAATACAAACACAAATGTCCTTGCGACTCCTCAAATCCTTGCACTCGATAATACTGAAGCTGTTTTTGAGGTTGGTGAAAGTATTCCTTCACCAGAAAGAAGTACGGCATCAAATGGAAGTACTACAGTAAGCGTAAAGCAACAAAAAATTGCTCTTACTCTAAAAATCACGCCACAGATTAATAAAGTAACAAGATTTATTAAACTTAAAATAGATCAAAAAATACAAGACTTTTCAAACCGAGCTTTGCCTGATGGACTTCAGTCTCAAGGGGTGGCGACTGTTGAGAGAGCTGCCAATACAACTGTAGTTGTAAGAGATAAGGACACCATTGCCATGGGTGGACTTATGAGAGACAGAGAAACGGAAGTAGAAAGTAAAGTTCCTCTTTTAGGAGATATTCCTGTTCTTGGTTGGCTATTCAAAAATAGAAGTCAACAAGTTGAAAAAGTGAACCTACTTTTCTTCTTAACTCCAAGAATTTTAGCAAATTACCAAAAAGATACATCTGAACAAGTTCGAGATGTTTTAAATAGAAGAAGCTCTCACCTTAAGAATTCAATTGGAGAGGAAGATCCATTTGGAACAACTGCCAAAGGACTTTTTGATAAAGCTAAAAAGCAAGGGGAAGGTCCTCTTTATGATGAGTCTGAAGTTTTAAAGTATAAGAATGAAAATAATAATATCGATGGAATTGGCGGAGAGAATCTACTAGATGATTTAAGTCACAGTGAGCCTGATGTACCTAACTACAAAGAAATTGTACAAAAGGTTAAGGTTCAAAAAGCGGCCACACAAAAATAAAGGTTTTTAATGAAACTAAGTGAACAGATATTAGAGAGAGTTGAAGGTCATAAGCTTAAGATTGGAGAGCTGCTATTAAAGCATACCTCTCTAAATCAAGAACAGCTTGATGAGGCCCTCAAAGTTCAAAGTGAAACGGGATTACTTATAGGTGAAATTCTTTTAAAGAAGAACTTCATTCATCCTCACGATATTGTAAAAGTCATTTGTCACCAAGTTGATATACCCTACTCTATGGAAATTAACGTTGATGAGATTGAACCTAGTCTTGTTAATGAAATCCCAATTAATTATGCAAAACAAAATGAAATTTTACCTTTATTAGAAACTGATTACTCTATTACCCTTGCAATGTCTGATCCCTTCAATTTTGATGCGATCAATGATCTTCAAGAAATTTTTAAAAAGAAACTAAAACTTATCGTATGCCCACCAATGAAAATTCAAGATGCTATTAATCGTGTCTATGAAAAAGCTAATCGAAACTTAGTCGATACATTAGAAGATGAGTTTGATGAATCACTTGACCTTGACGGGCCTATAGATATTCTTGATGCAGGAGCTGATGAAGCTCCAGTAATCCGCTTTGTTAACAGCATTATTTTTAGAGCGGTAAAAGAAGGTGCTTCAGATATTCATATTGAACCTTATGAAAGAGAAACCGTTTATCGTTTTCGAATTAACGGTGTAATGACTGAAATATTAAGACAACCTCTTAAAACTCACTCGGCGGTAAGTGCTAGAATTAAAGTTATGGCCAAACTAGATATTGCTGAGAAGAGAATGCCACAAGATGGTCGTATCAAAATAAAAATTGCTGGTAAAGATGTTGATATTAGACTTTCCACAGTTCCTGTTCAAAACGGCGAACGTATTGTGATGAGAGTCTTACAAAAATCTTCTAATGCTCCTGAGCTCGAAAAACTTGGCTATCATGGTAAGGTTCTTGCCCAACTAGATGAATTAAGTCAACGTAAGCATGGAGTGATCTATGTCTGTGGACCAACTGGTTCTGGTAAAACCACAACTCTCTTTGCCATGTTAGGAAGAATTAGTACCCCAGATAAAATGATTATTACGGTGGAAGACCCGGTTGAATATGAAATTCCTGGAGTCAGCCAAATTCAAGTGAACCATAAGATTGATCTCTCTTTTGCAAAAGCACTACGCTCAATTGTAAGACAAGATCCTGACGTGATTATGGTTGGGGAAACAAGAGATTTAGAAACAGCGCAAATGGCCATTGAAGCGTCTCTAACTGGTCACTTTGTTCTTTCTACTATTCACACCAACGATGCAGCAAGTTGCCCAAACAGACTTATTGATATGGGCGTTCAACCATTCTTGATCGCTTCTTCACTTGTTGGTGTTCTTGCTCAAAGACTTATTCAAACATTATGTAATGATTGTAAAATTCCAGACGAGCCTTCAAAAGAAGAACTTTTTATCCTTGGTGTAGATTCCCTACCTTCTAACGCTACTGTCTTTAAGGCCAATGGCTGTCCAAAGTGTAATTATCGAGGTTATGACAGTCGAACAACCGTTTGTGAATTACTACTTCTTACTGATGAAGTAAGACCACTTATTTTAGCAAAGTCTGATGCTTCTACAGTAAAGAAAAAGGCCGTTCAAGAAGGGATGGTAACCATGAGACAAGATGCTATCCAAAAAGTTTTTAGAGGAATAACATCAGTTAATGAAGTAATTCGAGTTATTAATGATGAAGAAAGTGAGATAGAATAAGATGGCCATCTTTTCTTATAAAGGCCTAGATAAAACCGGTAAAGAAGTAAAAAGCCAAATCACTTCTGAAGGTGAAGTTCAGGCCAAAGCAAAAATTAAGTCCCTCGGTATTATGCTCATTGAAATCAAAGAGCAAAAGGCTGATTCTCAGAAACATTCCTCTATTAGTTTTGGTCAAAGTGTAAATATAGAAGACCTCTCTCTGATGACGAGACAGCTTGCCACTCTAACGAAAGCCAAAATTCAAATTGTCGAATCTTTAAGTGCTCTTATGGATCAAACTGAAAATGCAAAGCTAAGGGTGATTCTTTCTGAAGTAAGACAAAAGGTAAATGAAGGTGTATCTCTTGCGAGTGCACTAGCTGACTACCCTAAGGTTTTTAACAATGTTTATATCAATATGGTTGAAGCTGGTGAACAGTCGGGAAACCTAGAAGTGGTTCTCTTACGTTTAGCTGATTTTACTGAAGCTCAAAGTGCACTAAAAAGTAGAGTTAAGGGTGCTATCACCTACCCAGTGATTATGGTCATCATTGGTGCTATTATGTTTGGACTTATCTTTACAGTTGTTATTCCTAAAATTACAAAAATATTTAAATCCATGGATAAAGCAATTCCCCTGCCCACACAAATTTGTATGTGGATTTCTGACTTTCTTCTTAACTACTGGTATCTCGTAATTCTTGGAGCCTTTGCTTCTTATATAATGTTTATGAAATATATTAGAACTAAGAATGGTAAAAGTTGGTGGGACAAAATTACTTTAAAGCTTCCAATTGTTGGACCCCTTGTGACAATGATTAATGTCAGTCGTTTTTGCTCAACTTTAGCAACTCTCCTTAACTCTGGTGTGCCAATTCTTACCAGTCTCAATATTGTTAAAAACTTGGTGGGAAATGTTCATATGCAGGCGGTAATAGAAGAGTCTAGAACTAATGTAAAAGAAGGTGCAAGTATGGCGGCACCACTAGAAAGTTCTGGCCTCTATCCACCTATGGTTGTTCATATGGTTAAATTGGGTGAAAAATCTGGCGAATTAGAGCCAATGTTAAAAATTGTGTCAGAAAACTATGAGGACCAGGTAAATAATCGTCTTAACGGCCTTACATCTGTGCTTGAACCGATTATGATGGTTGGTATGGGTTTAGCTGTAGGATTTGTGGTCTTCAGCGTTGTCATACCGATGATGGAGTTAAATTCATTTAGTAGGTAGCAAACTTTAAAAGTATAAAAGATAAAATAATAATAAAATAATAAAGGAGTTTAAATGAAAGCATTGCGCAAGCTAGTCCAGTTAGAAAGACAAATTGTTAAATCTCAAGCAGGTTTCTCACTTGTTGAGATCTTAGTTGCCTTAACTCTTATTGGTTTAGCCGGGACATTTGTTGTTGGTAAAATTTTCGAGAACCTAGAAGATGGACGTAAGCAAGCGACAACAATTCAAATTGGTAACTTTAAAAAGCTTTTAAATGACTACCGTTATAAGTGTGGAAGCTTTCCAGGAACAGAGCAAGGTTTGGACGCACTTATCAGTAAACCAACAGGTGGAACTGAATGTAAGGCCTATCCACCAAATGGTTTCTTAGATGGAAGTGAAATTCCTCTTGATCCATGGGATGAAGAATATATCTATCAATCTGATGGTAAGAAATTTAATATTTCATCAATGGGTCCTGATCGAATTGAAGGAACTGAAGATGATGTTTCTCTAAATAAGAAAAAGAAGTCTTCTGATTCAGGTGATGAGTAATTAATAAAATATAATGAGGTGAACTTGAGCAATAAACAACAGGGATTTTCTCTTATAGAGATTCTTGTGGCCTTAGGTCTTATTGCTCTGGTTATTTCAACGTTTACAACCTCTTCTGGAATGTTCTCTAATAGACAAAAACTTGATGAGTCTCTCGACAGTATTAGAAGGGCCATAAGATTTTCTCAAGATGAAGCAGCACTCAAAAATAAAATAGTCCGTATTCGATTTCTTCTAGACAAAAGACCTCAAGAGTTTGCGGTAGAATTTGGACCTAGTGATAACTTTGTCATTCCCAAATCTATAGTAGGACAGGCAGAGGTATCAAGTTTGAAAGAACAAGAAGAACTCGAAGCTGAAAAAAAATCTATCGATAAGAAATTTTCAAAGGTGGATGAATTTCAAGAAGATAATTATGAATTCTCTGAGAAAGTGAGAATCATTTCTTACGGCTCTACTCTTTTTAAATCTCTTGTATCAGAAGGTGATGTTTCAATGTACTTCTACCCTTCTGGTGAAAAAGATAGTGCCCTCATTTTTTTGGCGACAGATGAAGAACTTAGTTCTCTTTCCATTCCATCTTTTACAATGGATTTTGAGACTGAGTATATGGTCAACTCAGAGGAAGTAAGTGGTTCACTTGATGAACTTATTGAAATTTATACAGATAAAGCAAAAGGTATTTTTGAAAAATGGTTAAAAGAGTAAACGTATATTCTCATTCAGGAATGACTCTTATTGAGGTTATGATTGCCATGGCACTCTTCAGTGTCTTCATTGTTGCTTTTTTTTCAAGCCAAGGACAAACACTCTTTGACAGTACAAGAATAAAGAAAGAACTCTTTCTAAAAGACTTAGCAGAGCTGAAAATTAATGAAATTATCGTCAACCCTCCTCCCTTTAAAGATAGTTTAACCTCTGCCTCAAAAGAAACGAAAGCTTTTGAAGACTACCCTAATTACACTTACACCATCGAAATAAAGAAATTAACAATTCCTGATCTTTCAAAGTTAATGAATAATTCCGAAAGTGAAGACTCTAATGATGATCAAGATGCTCAACAGGCCGATGTAAAACAGAGAGTTCTAAAAGCATTTAAAGATAATATGGAGAAAATGATCTGGCAGGCTCAAGTGACAGTAGAAGATAAAGAATCTGGAGAGAAGTATTTTCTTAATACTTGGCTCTATAACAATAAGGCAAATATAAATGTCCAAGCGTTTTAATTTTAACCAAAATTCTGGTTTTACATTAATCGAAATTATGATTGCACTTGTTCTTATGAGTTTTATCTCTATTGCTATCTTTACAATCACAACTAATAATCTTGATACCAAAGACATGGTAGTAGATGAAGACAGGGCCTTTTTTCAAAGTTATGGCGCTTTTGATAGAATGAATCGTGATCTAGAACAACTTTGGTCCCCTTATTACTATGATGCCCCAAAGACGAACACAAAAACTGAAGATAGAGATCAGTATAGTGAAGATCTTCCTGCCAATGACTTTATTGTCAGAGAGTCTTTTCAGTTTGCTACAACTAAGAATCACCCTGTCCCTAATCTAAAGCTCGAAGATAAAACAACAATTCAGTTTCTAACCTCTTCTCATCAACGCAGAATAGAAGGACAAAAAGAAAGCGTCTTCGCTTGGGTTGAATACTCTCTTGAAAACTATGAAGGCGACAAAGAAGCTTTTAAAGCAACACAAGTTCTCAAACGAAAAATTATTGCAACTGATATTTATAAAGCAGACCTAGATTGGGATAAGATTAAGGGTCAAGTGTTATTAAAGGGAATTAAGGAGCTTAAATATGAATTTTGGTCTCCTAAGCTTGAAAAGTGGATCGATGACATGAGACAACTTGCTCCCCTTCAAAAATTTGCTCCTCTAGCAATTAAAATGACTATTAAGTGGATTGATAGTAATGAAGTAGAAAAGTCTTCCATAAGAGTCTTTAGACCACTATGGCCATTCTTTGATGTGGTAGAAGATAATAAATTAAGGGAAGCAGCAAAGAAGCCAAAATCAAATGGTAGTGGAAGTAATAGCGGTAGTACAAGTGGAAGTACAAGTCAGGGTAATAGTACTGGAACAACGGGTGGTAACGTTAAGTGAAAAAGTTAAATAATAAACTTTTTTTGAAAGAAGATGGAATGGCCTTATTAATGGTTATCTCAGCGGTTACCTTACTCACTTGGCTACTTGCAGACTTAACCTTTGAAACTCAGCTGAATAAAATTCGAGGTATGAATTATCAAGAAAAAATTCAAGCAAAACTTAATGCTCAATCCGGCCTTAAATTTGCTCTTGGAAAACTAAGAATTTATAAAGAAGCAAGAAACTTACTTGAAAAGAATGAATCATTAAAAAGTGTCGTTAAACCTAATACGGTTGAACAACTTATCATTGCCCCTTTTGTCTACCCAATCCCTCTTTCTTCAAAAGCTTCAGTTATTCAAAAAGATGCTGTCAAAGAATTTGAAGAAGACACTTTTATGGAAGGTGGTTTTCGATTGGGTATTACTAAGATTAAAGGTTTTTTAAATCCCAATAATATGAGGATACCACCACCAAAGAAGAATAATAATTCAAGTGGAAGCAATCAAGGCAATAGTCAACAAGGTGGAGACGATGAAACACCTCCTCATCTGTATATGGAAAAGAAGCTAATTGAGCTCGTCACAAATACAATTGAAGCTAAGAAAGAAGCAGATGAAGTTTTTGATCAACTTTATGGCAGCTTAGATCCTGAACTGTTAGTAAAAGAGTTAAAATTCTTTGTAAATAATCCTAACAGTTATGATGATGGTTCAAAACCACAAGTTGAATCTCTTTACTTAGATGCAGCAGTTTCACCAAAACACGGACCTATGACTAGTATTTCAGAGCTCTATCTACTCCAGGGTTGGCCTGATGCTATTGTTGATCTTTTAAAGGACAAGCTAACCGTTCATGAAGTTAGTGTTATATCTTTAAATGACCTTACTGAAGATACTTTAAAAGTTATCTTTCCCAATATTACTCCGACACAAATTGAAGAGTATTTTAGATTTAAAAATGGCGATCCAGAGCTCGGAGAAGAGCCACAGGAATTTAAGACTGTAGATGATTTTAAAAATTTAGTCATTAACCAATTAGGGATTATTGATAATGATGGTTTTGATAAAAGAGCAAAGGAATTTGAATCAGCAGGCCTTAAGTTTGGAGTTGCTGGAAATCTTTACAAGGTAGAATCCATCGGTACATTTAAAAAATCAGAATATAAATTAGTGGCATATATAGAAATTCCTGCATTCCCTACCCCTGAAAAGACCAACCAAAATCAAGGTCAAAGCGCAAACACTGGAAACTCCCAAAATGGTCAAAACCAAACGACCGGCCAAGGCCAATCAGGAAATAGTGGTAACTCGCAAAATGGACAAAATCAAAATACAAAACCAGAACCAATTCAATTCATGGAACCAAGAATTGTGGAAATTATTCGTGAATAACCGAGCAATAAGCTCTAATTAATATACTAATGCATTCCTCTGCTTTTTCTACTACAATATTAATATGAAAATTCTCTCTATAGACATAGGAACATATTCCGTAAAAGTGCTAGATATCAACTTAGATAGAAAGACTCTACTATTAGATGATGCTAAAGAGTATTTAATAAGTGATGCTGCTAAATCAATGCCTCTAGATTCTACGCTAGAACAAATTCAAACAGCAATTATAGAAGCTGCGATTCCTGAGAATTTTGATGGGAAAGTATTCTTTCAATTACCAAATAATTTTGTAACAACTCGTTATATGAAACTTCCTGTTACTAATAGGAAGAAGTTAGATCTAATGCTTCCATTTCAACTTGATGAAAATTTACCTTATCCAAGTTCAAATGCCCATTTTGTAGCTAGCTACTTTAAGAATAAAAACGATACAGATATTATCGTTAATATTACAAAAGAATCTGATTTTGAAAGGTTTTACGAACTTCTTCAAACCCACGAAATATTACCTTCAGTATTAACTTCTGAAATGAGTGTCGTTAATAAGTATTCACAAACGAGAAGAAGTAATGCTCCTTACGCGATTTTAGATGTAGGCCATGAAACGACAAAGTGCTATATTATTAGCGAACAAAAGCTCGTCTCAAATCATATTAGTTTTACTGCAGGTAAAAGTATTGATGAAGTGATAAGTGAAACATATGAAATTCCAAATAATGAAGCTGTTACCTATAAGCATAATAATTGTTTCTTTTTAACTGAAAGCCAATATGAAAATGTTTCAGAAGACCAAAAAGATTTTGCTCTACTAATGAAACATGCAACCATGCCACTTATATTAGATATAAAGAGATGGCTTTTAGGTTTTCGAGTAAAGCATCGTTTAACCGTTGAAAATATTTATCTTATGGGCGGTACTTCAAGTATTAATAACTTTTCAAACTTTCTTTCCCAAATGTTAGAAATTAAAGTTCTTCATATTGAAACACCAGAGTCTATTATCGACAGAAATGATCTCATTGCAGGCTATGAGTCTAATTATGCCATGGCCACATTTATGGCCAGAGCATCACAGTTAAAAGATAAGCCTGTGAACTTTCTCCAAGGTCATTATTCAAGTGGAGGAGGCCTACAATTTCCCCTACATTCAACCGCTTTCCTATTCACAAGAGCATTAATACTTTGTCTATTCTTAAGCACTATTCTTATTGTAGAACGTCTCATTATTACGAAGCCTAATATTGTAAGTGTCGACAGGCAGATTAATAAATTGCTGAAAAATCCTGAGTTAGGACTAACCGCTAAAGATAGAAGAACTTATAGAAGAAGACCTGAAAGAATTCTCAAGAAGCTTGAACTACAACAAAAGAATATTACTCAAGAAGTTAGTACCATCATGGCAAGTTCTAAAGTCAATGCTCTTTCTTCATTTAGTCAGCTCGCAGGTAATATTACTTCAACTGACGGAGTCTATCTCACAACATATAGTAATCAAAAAGGAACATTAAGGGCCACTTTTACAGGAGACAGTGCTGAGCAAATGGAATCATTTTTTACAAAACTCAGAACAAATAGTTCCTATTCAAAAGGAAAGTTTCGTTATAAGACAGGTACAAAGACTTTAAGCTTTGCTATTGAGGAGACTCTTTTATGAAAGTTCAAGTTTTTAAAAAATTAGACGAGTTTTTATTTCTACAAATGGACTCCATAAGAAATAACCCTCAATATAAAATGATTTTAACAAAACTAGAGTCGTTGCCTGATGATGCTCAAAAAGCTATTAACTATGGTGTTTCACTTTTATTAATTTCTATCCCAATTGTAGCTTTGCTTTTTATCTTTATTGGAAACTTATCTTTAAAGAGCGAACTAAGTACTAAAAACGAAATTAAAAGTATTATCACGACAATTAATAATCAAAAAAGCAGTATTAAATCTCTGGGAGCAGATATCATCGCCCCCTTTACGTTAATGAATAAGTCAGATCTTGATAGAAGATTAAGTACTGCTGTAAGAACTTTTGGGCTAAGTCCCTCAAAGCTCCAAGGTGTTAAGCTTGATGTTCAAAGAGAAACTGGGGGCATCATCCAGTCCTTGGCACTAGTAAGAGTGAGTGATGTATCTTCCACAGAGTTCTCATCTCTTTTAAAAGCACTTGTCATCAATGAGAAAATGAAAATTAAAACATTCAACTTAAATAAAAATCCAAAAAAGAGCTCTATCTATGGAGATATTGAACTTATACATTTCGGACGTAAAGCGAGTAAATAAAATATAACTTATGAATAGTAAAAAAATACAAGATAATATTATTGAAGATAGCGTCTATGAAGTTCCAACTTTCTATAAGCTAAAGTATATCGTTATTGGAATCTCAATGTTAGTCATTGGTTTCGTCTTTAACTTCCCTGTTAAAAGTATTATTAAAACCCAGGTTGAAAATGCTCTTTTACAAAATAGGTCATGCCCTATTGAGTACTCTGAACTTGATATTTCTTTATTTTTACCAAATGTGAACTTTATTACTCCAAAAATAAATGGAAAATGCTTTAATAAACCTAATGAGTCTTTATTGCTTGATAACCTTCAAGTAAGGACCACCATTCCTGTATTATTTCCTCCTGGTATCAAGCTTCATGCTGAAATTAATAAGGGTGATACAAAATTAAATCTTTATCCAAGAGTTAGTTTAGGCCGAACAGACTTGAATATTTCTAATTCAAATATTACAGGAAAGTTTATCTCAACCCTTATTGGCCAAGAGAATCTTATTGCTGGAAACCTTGATATTAAAGGTGTTATTAATTTAGAAAACCACCAACTTTCAAAAGGTGCTTTAAGAATTAGCAGTAAAGACTTTAATATAAACTCTCAAACAATCAATAATTTTACAATTCCTGCTCTTAATATTGGAAATATCAATTTCTCAGGTGATCTCGTAAAGAAAAAACTAGATATAAAATTAAGAGCTGGTAATGAAGCAGCTCCTGTCTTTGCAGTGTTTAAAGGTTCTATCTTTCTTAATATGAGAAATATGTCCGCTTCTGGTCTAAAACTAACTGGTGAGTTTTCCCTTAGTGATGACTTCCTTAAAAAGAATAGCTTTATTGCATTGCTACTAAGCAGTAAGAAGAAGGTTGATGGGAAGTATATTATTAATGTAAATGGATCACTCTCTCGACCTAGCATTTCTATCCTTTAAGCTTGTAAGTATCACAATTTATTGATATTAAAACCAAATGAACTTACAAGAACTATCAGTCTTTGCTAATCAATCCTTAAAAGAAAACCTACTTTTAGGCCTACCAAAACATGAATTTTCTGAGGCCTATGGTTATGCTGTTCTCCCTCCAGGTAAACTTTTTAGACCACTCCTTTGTCTAGCGAGTGCTATTGATTATGATATTGATGGTAGATTTGAAAGTCGTAAAAATTCAATTGGAAAGCTTAGTTCTGCCTTAGAAATTCATCATAGCTATACTCTCGTTCATGATGACCTACCAGCAATGGATAATGATGATTACAGAAGAGGTAAAGAGTCTACTCACAAAAAGTACGGACAGTGGCAGGCCATACTTGTAGGAGATGGTCTCTTAAATCATAGCTACTATCTCATTCATGACTTAGAAACAACTAATGACAGACTCATAAGAAAGTTTTTTAGTTGGGCATTAGGTAGCAAAGGTCTTATTCAAGGACAATATTTAGATTTAAGTCACGAAATGAATCATTCATTTGAAGATTTAATAGAAACACATAACCTAAAAACTGCAAGACTTATACAGACATCTCTTATTAGTGGCATGCTTATGAGTGTAGATGATGAACCTAAGGCCATCAATATGGCCTACAAGCTCTTTAGATTCGGAAGACAACTTGGAATACTCTTTCAACTAATAGACGATTTAACAGAGCTTACAGAAGATATTAATCAACATGAAAAAGATATAAATCCTTGGCTTCATCAACGAGAGAAGTCACAAAGCTATTATGAAAAATCTTTAAAGGGCGTTGAAAACTTTTTGATGAGTCAAAATACACCTACACTTAGTATCATTACTCAACAATATCTTGAAAAACAAAAAACCACCCTATTAAATGGGTGGTCTTCAATGGAAACATATCAATTTAATAAAGATTCGTTATTGAACCCAATTATGGGTGTTCTTAATAGTCTGAGTTCTCGATAAAATATCAGCTAATTTTTGTTTTGCTGTAAACAACTTGTTAAGTTCATTTTCAGTAAGTGCTTTTCTTGAAACACTTAGTTCTTGATCAATAATATTTTCTAGTGAATCAAAATCTTCACTATCATCTTCTTGTGATTCGATAGTATCTTCTAGCTCACTTTTACTTGGAGAAAGCATCGTCATAATTTCAGCTTTCGCCTTCTCAACTGTAAGCTTATCTTCAAATAATAATTTCTTGATAAAAAAGATGGCCTCGATATCTTTATGTTCATAAAGTTTTTGACCGGTTGATGAAGTTGTTGGAGAAATTTCTTCAAACTCTGACTCCCAAAAACGAAGTACATAAGGTTTAACACTTGTTAGTGCGCAAACCTCATTAAGTTTAAAAAAACTCTTATTAGGAATTTCAATCACTTGATTCATAAACCACCTAAATTTTAGTAATCGTCGTCTGTTCCGCCGTCTTCAGTATTATTCATGAAGCTGCTTAATGCACGATTAGTTCCTTCCTTAGCAGGAATAGAAGAATCTTCTTTTCCCTTATCATCAAGACGGTGAGAATAACGTGCAGTCACATCTTCCTTTAAAACCTGGCTCGGTTTAAAAGTTAGAACACGACGTGCAGAGATCTCCATGGCCTGACCAGTTTGAGGATTACGCCCCACTCTTGTCGACTTGTCTCTGATAGAAAAGTTTCCAAAGCCAGATATTTTGACTTTTTCACCTCTTGCTAAAGTGTCTTTAATAATTTTGAATACGAGATCTACAAGATCAGAAGCTTCCTTTTTAGAAAAACCAGCTTCCTTATATACTCTCTCTACTATGTCGGCCTTCGTTAAACTCATTGTTTTCCTCCGTGAAAATCGAGCTATCGAACAAAAATTCTCCTATTATTAATAGGTTAGCAAAGAACTGAAATTATTACTATAAAAAAAATAATTTATTTTCATTTACTCCACTATTTTTATTTTTTCTTTTTTCTGCCCTTTGTAGACGGCTTTTCAAGCTTTCTCTTTAACTCTTTTCTCTGGGCATCTTTCAACTTGAGAAAATCGGTCAACTTCTGCTTTACGTCATTTATCTCTTCAATTAGTTTTTTTCTTACTAACTTGTCACTCTTTGCGATTTTTTGAAACTCTTTAAGCTTAGCAGTATCTTCTTTAACCATTAGTTTTCGTCTTTCAACTTCTTCTTTAGTCATTCTATAAATTGGCATGTCCGCTAAATAGTCACTAAAAGTAAATTTTTTCTTTGTTAAATACTCAACATAAGATTTTCTATTTTTACTTTTGGTCGCAACTTCATATTCTTTATTTTTGATAAACTTGATAATTTCATTATTCTGACGAATTTTCTTTTCAAGATCGTTACTCATTAAAACGTATCTTTTTTGTACAACTTCTATTCTTTTGTCAGTAAAAAGTTGAATAATTTCATCAGGAGCAGAGAATATTCTCACTCCTCTTTCACTAATTAATGTGTAATTAGGAGAAAGGGATGATGAAGTTCCCATAACCTTTTCAACTTCAGATAGTTTAGGAGTTTGACCTCGCTTAAAAATAAGTTCGATCATAATGTCGTTATCAACACTTGAATCGATATAGTCTTTGATAAAGTCTGATTCAATGTGCTTATTTAAAAATCGGTAAGTCTTATTTGAGTCATACCCTCTTGGAAGTTCCGTGATATAAATCTTATCTTTAATTTCTTCAAACTTCATATTGAAAATAAACTTGCCTTTATCTGCGACAATTTTTTCTTTATAAGTATGAACATATGGTTTTACTTTTTTAGCTTTACCAGTTTCCACATATTGAATCATTGATTCACAAATATCCTTATGATTAAAACTAGGTATTACTGACGAAAATCCGGTACCAATCCCTTCTGCTCCGTTAAGAAGCATGATTGGTAATTTTGGTAGAAGTGCAAATGGCTCCATCACCGTTTCATCATAATTTGGAACCATCTCGACTTGATTTAAGTCATCAAATAATAAATATTCAGCAATCTTACCTAACTTACATTCAATATACCTTCCAGCAGCTGGTGCTGTTTCCATTCTTTCTCCGAAATAACCTTTCTTATCAATAAGAGGATAGTTATTTGAGAAAGTATAATCTTGGGCCATATTAACAATGGCAGATTCAATAGAAGCAGGTCCATGGGGATGAAGAGTTAGTACTAGACCTGTTGCACTACTAACTTTTGTTAGTCCTTTTGATTGATTTCTATAAAGCGTATATAAAATTCTTCTTTGCCCAGGCTTAAGTCCATCTTGAAGATATGGAATTGCTCGATCCATCAAAGTATAAATTTGATATGTACGATACTCCTCTTTGACAATCATATCGAGAGGAACGGACTCTAGAGAGTGCAGATATTGTTCTTCCATTTATTATTTTCCTTTCTTCGCAGTCTTCTTTTTCTTCGCAGTCTTCTTCCTTACGGAAGAAGTCTTTGCCGTCTTTTTCTTTGCCGTCTTCTTCCTTACGGAAGAAGTCTTTGCCGCCGTCTTTTTCTTTGCAGACTTCGCACCAAGACCTTTACTAACACTAATAGATTCAGATCCAGCAGCACTATCATCAATTAAAAGACCTTTTCGAAGGTTTGCATCTTTACCAAAGCATACATTCAGCATGGCCTTGGCATCAGCAGCACTTTCAGCGGTGATAATTGTATAGTTTTCCTTACTCATGATAAATTTCCAAGCTTCTGGAGACATCTCCCCCAGCCCCTTGTTTCGATGTATTTCTTTAATTTTAGTAGAAGATGACTTCTTCATTTTCTCTAATTGCCCTGGACTTTCAACAAAGATTGTCTCTTTTCCCGTCACAACCTCATAAAGAGGTGCTTTAGCTAACTGGATTGCCTCATTTTCAAAAAGTTCAGGCCAGAAAGTATAGAAGAAGTTAGCTAAGAGAGTATTAATATGGCCACCATCAACATCTGAATCCGCTAGAAAAACTATTCTAGAAAACCTTAGTGAATTCCAATCAACAGGTTGCCCGAGGGTCAAACCGATGGATGCCATAATGTCTGTGAATTCTTGATTATTAATAATATCTTTTATGGTTGCTTGAGCAACATTCATGGGCTTACCTTTTAAAGCAATACCACCCTGATACAATTTATTACGAGCAGAACGTAAACCACCAATGGCCGAATCCCCTTCGCAAATAAAAAGAGTACATAGATCTCTCTTCTTTCTTTCATTAGCATCAAGAAGTTTTTCAACTCTTTGTTTTTTAGATCTCTTACCTTTTTTAGAGGCTTCTTTTAGCATTTGAAATTTGTGACGAGATTTCCCACGCTCGACAATCAGCTCAAGAAAATCTTTATTCTTGCGCATGAACTTATCCATGTTCTTTTCCATTTGCTTTTCAATGGCCTTTTCTAAGTTTGTATCACGGACAAGTTTTCTCTTCGTTTGGGACTCAAACCTTGGATTAGGCATCGTCACACCCACAACAAAAGTTAGCCCTGTTAAGACATCATTATCAACGATTGTTATCTTTTCTTTCTTTGCAACTCTTTCGAGCTTATCTTTAATAGCATTGATAAAGAGTCTTCTAAATCTATCTTGGTGAAAGCCACCATCAAAAGTTGGTGTAGAGTTTACAAAAGAAATAAACCTTTCTCTCTCCTCATCAGATGGATCAATACAAACTGACATATGAAGATCAATTTTCCCTTTTACTTTCTTACCTTTAATATTAGTTGTCTCATAGACGTAAGAATCATCTAAAATTTGATGTGAATTATCAGCGTTTATAATTTGTGCCAATTCATAAAGTCCCTTTTTGAAATGAAACTTTTCTTTATTAAAGTAAAAAGTAAGTCCAGGGTTATTGAAAGCAAGATCAATGATCCTCTTTCTTAAAAGGTCTTTATCTATTTTTGGTTTCTTATAAACTTCTTTTGAAAGGTTAAGCTCGACCTTTACGCCAGAGTGTCCTTTGAAAGTTTTAATTTTTGTTTTTTTCTCTTTCAGGGCACCATCTAAGAAGGTCACTGTTTGTTCTTTCTTTGTATTATAATGTTTAACCGTTACTTTAAACATATCACTAGTTAAACAAGTGGCAGCTGCACCGAGACCATTTTGCCCAAGAGTACGGTGAAGAAAACCTTTCTCATCAACTTCCTCATCTTTAAATTTAGAACCCGTTCTAAACTCGCTATATACCTGTGGAATTTTTTTAGGAGGAAAGCCAATACCATTATCTTCAACCGTGACAGTCATTTGATCATCACTTAAATAAGTATGGATCTGTGTAACGTGTCCACGGTAATACTCATCAATACAGTTATCTAAGATCTCTTCAATGGCCTTACTTTTAGCTTGGTGAAACTTAACAGTTCTAAACTCTAATCCACCGTCAGTATAAATATATGTTTCAAGGTCTTCGATATCATTTGATCCAAAGACAAGAGTAATTCTATTACGGCAATGCCAGCGCTGATCCTTACTTTCAATTTCAGCCTCTTTTAACTTACCTTTTCTTTTTACGTGCTCAATGGCCATAAGCGAAAATCCTCTTTATGATAAAAAGTGTATAATTTCTTTGAATGTTGGACGCACTTTCAACAAGATGGCCCACTCATAGGTTAAGGGGCCATAAGGAGCAAGAAAAGGCACAATGCACAAGGTCGCGACGAAATTTATCCTTATTTATCTTTTTTTTGGATGGTGTTTGCACGCTTACACCTTAGATTCATTAACAAAGTACCCAAATTCTGAACAATTAAAAAAAATTGAAAAAGGTCATATATTATCTTATTCCGAGGTAACAAGTGAGAGTGATCTACAAGTTCTTAAACTTTTTCTCTTTGGCCTCCACCCTAAAAAGTGCCGAATAGCTCTCTCAAAAATCTCCCAATATGAAAATTACAAAGAATTCTTGGGGCTTGTAACTGAAAGTCGCTATGAGAATGGAAAAATCTATCTTGAACTCTCCCACGCCCTCTTGCCTTTTGATATGACCATGAACTTCAAAATGGAACGAGTCAAAAAGCCAGGAAAGTACACTTTTACATTTGATCAAGGTTTCTTAAAGGGTTTAATAGGAGATGTTACCATCAAAGAAGAATCCTCACGCTGCCTATTTATGGGTAGAACATATTGGAAAGGAAAGAGTACAGGTTTTCCAGATAGTATTTTTTCATTCTTTTCCAAGCAACTCACTAAGATGGCCATGAGCTCTTTATTTAAGATTTCAAGAACATACTGACTAGCGTTACTTATTTTCAAGTGACAAAGTCGTCATCAGCCCTTATAAACAAGCAATCAAACTGCTCATCAGCTCCGAGGGAGAACGCTTGAAAGTACTACGTATAAACGCTTCTGACACTTATGAAATCAGAAACCAGATGTTAAGACCTGGTCTTCCGATTGAAAGTTGTCATTTTGATGGCGATGATGACGAACAGACTTTTCACCTGGGTGCTTTTGTAGAAAATAAGCTTGTTAGCGTTGCTAGTTTCTTTTTTGAAAAAAATCCTACTTTTGAAGACCCATACCAATATAGACTTAGAGGAATGGCAACTCTTCCAGATTATCAAAAACAGGGCTTAAGCAGAGAGCTTTTAAAAATGGCCTTTCCTATCGTTAAACAGAATATGTGCTCTTTACTTTGGTGTAATGCTAGAGAAGTAGCGACAGGGTTCTATCAAACTGTTGGTTTTGAAAAAATTGATAATCAATTTGAGATTGAAGGAATTGGACCACATTTCTTAATGTATAAGAGAGTTTAATTTAATTCTTTATTATCTTTTCTAAAAAAATCTTCGTTTCTTTTAATGCAATATTTCGAAACTCATCCTTTTCCATAAAGACTTCATGCTTTGAACCAAATATATAAACACGTTTACAGTGTGGATTTGAAGCGCACATTTTATTTTGCCGACTATAGCGAGAAAAGTTTTCATGCTGTGCCTGAAACATCAAGATCGGAAGCTCAGAAATATTCTCTCTCTTTTTGAATATAAATCTTCCGGCCTTTATTGCCTCATAAACCCAATTAACAGTGGAAGACCCCATCAAAAGAGTGCGATCGTTGACCGTAAGCCAATGGGCCATGTTATGGCGCTCTAAACTTTGGGTAACGGTATTTTCTTCAAAACTCCAATAGTCTTCAACTTGTCCACCACCTGGAATATAACTTCTCTTCATTCCAATTAACTTGAGTAGCTTTGTTAATTTAAGAGTTCCAGACTCACTTCTTCCCCTTAGAAGAATTTCAATCATCGGAACTGAAAGAATCATCCCATCAAAAAGTTTTGGATAGAGTATTTGTGCTTGTAGGCCAATGGCCCCCCCCATTGAATGGGCCAAAAAGATTACTTTTCTGTACTGATTTCTTAATTTTAAATTATCTATGAGAAACTTTAAATCTTTAGCATAGTCCTCGAAGTTTTTAACATAACCTTTTTGAGGGTCTTTCAATAACCTCTCACTTCGTCCTTGCCCACGAGAGTCTATTGATAGAAGATCAACGGCCACATCTTTTAAATCAAAAGCGAGTTCAGCATACTTATCAATTGGCTCAGTTCGCCCACCCATGACAATCACAAGATCACGATTCCCAAGAGCTAAGTATCTGTAATTTATGAGAGTGTTATCAAAACTAGGAAGCTTTTTTTCAGGAAATGATTGAAAGTAAGGCCATACTTGTGTTGTAAAGGTATTGAGATAGCCTTCTTCACTTATAGCAAAGACTTTAGAACTGCAGATGATTAATAATAAAATTAAGTACTTAAGCATAGATATTTCCCTTCTTAAGAGACTATAACAAGGGATTTATTGTTAAAAGTGAAGAAGAGAGACCTTATAAATTTTTCTTATTAATACAGATGATTTTAATTTTTTGATTGTGGATTTGCTTATATTGCTCTTCAAAGCACTCTTTTTGAGTTTTAAATATTTTCAGAGGTGCACACCTAAGCTTTCTACGTCTTTCACTCTTATCGAAATCTCTTAAGTCTTCACATCGTGCCCACGATTCGGTATTTACACAGGCAAAATGGTCATCGCGGCAATCATAGATGAGATGCTCTCCCCTATAATACTTATTAGAAATACGTGGCTCAAATCTCTGTCTTCTAATTTTATCTAACTCATCTGACTCCAGCTTTAACTCCTTGCTTGAGTTTACCGGTTTAGATTTAGAAGAATCCTCTTCTGTCATTGACGAGAAGCTTATAAGTGTTAAAAAAAGAAAGAATAAAAATTTCATATACAATGACCTTAAGTGACATTCTGAAATTATTATAACATAATAAAAAGAATTTTTTGGTAAGGAAAATCCATATGGACATTAAAAATACTCAATACAATCTCGTTTATAATCAAATCGCAAAATCTCTAGAAGAAGCAATCAATGCTCTTGGTAACGAAATTGATTTAAGCATTGAGGATATTTCAAAGTCTCTATCCATTGCACCAAATATGAAAATGGGTCATATCGCTTTTGGATGTTTCCAATTAGCAAAGCAGTTAAAAAAAGCTCCACCTCAAATTGCCAGTGAAATTTGTGAAAAGCTTGTGGTACCAAATACCGTTTCGGAAGCAAAAGTTGTTGGGCCTTATCTCAATTTCTTCATTTCCCCGAAAGGACTTGGAGAAGATTATCTTTCAACAGTGTTAGATGAGAGTCTTTTTAAACAAAAGCTTTTTGCTGACGATTCAAGAGTCATGATTGAATACTCGCAACCTAATACTCATAAAGTTTTACATGTGGGTCACATGAGAAACCTCTGCCTAGGGAATGCTCTAGTGAGACTTTGTCGCTATAGCGGATTAGACACCCTTGCTGTTACCTATCCTGGAGATATGGGAACCCATGTGGCCAAATGCCTTTGGTACTTAAAATATAAAGAAACAAGTGAAGCTCCAAAAGAAAATAAAGGTGCGTGGCTGGGTGAAATTTATGCTAAATCAAATGCTTTACTTGAAGATGAGAAAGGCACTGATAAAGAAGATAAGAATCGCGAACAGCTGACAGCTATTTTAAAAGAACTTCATAGCGAGCAAGGTCCTTTCTATGATCTTTGGAAAGAAACTCGTGAGTGGTCAATCGAATTAATGAAAGAGAGTTATCAATGGGCCGATGTTGAATTTGATCGTTGGTTCTTTGAAAGTGAAGTTGATGCCAAAAGTTTAGAATATGTTAATGAGCTTTATAAACAAGGTGTTCTTGTTAAAGACCAAGGGGCCATTGGAATGAACCTTGAGGAAGACAAACTTGGTTTTTGTCTTTTGGTTAAGTCTGATGGGACAGGTCTCTACTCTACTAAAGACGTTGAACTCGCTAAAGTTAAGTTTGAAGAATTCAATGTTGATCACAACGTCTACGTTGTTGATAATCGTCAAGCCTTTCACTTTAAGCAAGTCTTTAAAGTACTTGAGAAAGTTGGCTTTGAGAAATCAAAGAACTGCTTTCATCTTGAATATGCCATGGTAGATCTTCCAGATGGTGCCATGTCTTCTCGTAAAGGAAATATCATTCCTCTTCTAGATCTTGTTTCTCAAATGGAAGAAACAATCAAAACAAACTATCTTCAGAAGTATCTTGATGATGGAAGTTGGACAAAAGAAGAAGTCGAAAAAACAGCAACTCAAATAGCCAATGGTGCTATTAAATATGGTATGACTAAAATAGATAACAATCGTAAAATTGTTTTTGACATGAATGAATGGCTAAAACTTGATGGGGACACAGGACCTTACCTGCAATATGTTTACGCAAGAATTAATAGTCTTTCCAACAAACTTAGTTCTCAGGCCACAAGTGCTGTTGACTGGTCACTACTTACTAAAGATCAGGAAGTTGCCTTAATGGTAAAACTGATTACTTTCAATGATATTGCTGCTAGTTGTGCCAAACAGTTGAAAACCATAAATCTCTGTAGTTACCTTTTTGAACTTGGAAAATTATTTAATAGCTTCTATGCAGAATGCCCTATCGGAAAAGCAGAAACTCCAGAACTACTAAGTACCAGACTTGCACTGGCGAAGAGTTGTGGTCTTATTATGAAAAAAGGTTTGTCATTAATTGGGATAGAAGCACCTGAAAAAATGTAGAGGTCCTAAATGGCCTCTACTCATTCTCATCCATTGCTTCTTTAATTAAATCTGTAATTCTCTCAGTAGCATCTTCTTCTTTCTTAGTTGATAGTGTGCCTGTTAGTTTTGGTATTAAAATATCATTTGCAAAAACGGCCATGGCATTCATACCAGAAGGAGTATTTCTTAATTTATATTTTGAAGTACTATAACGACTTCCCCATTCAAAATCTTCATACTTATTATATCCCATCCAGCCTGCAGCTGACATTTTCACATATTTAAAGAATCCAGACTCAATACCTGCTTGCTCATCATCTAATTTCTTTTGAATGATGGAACTAAAGAGTACTTCCGCAAAACCGCCTCTTTTTTGATCTTTACCTAATTGAACCTTGGCATCATTGATCAAGTTTCTTGGTAGCTCAGTACTCTCAAGCTCACCCTTCATTAGTGGTAATAGGTATTCATAACGAATTTTATCGATAACATCTTTCCCTTTACCTGATCTAAAAATTCTTCCAATCATTTGCTTTGAAGCAAGTATGGATACAACACTTGTACTGGCCCCCTCATCAACGAGAGCTTTTGTAGTTTCCTCTCGTACAGACTGACTTATGATACTTTCGATCACTCCAGTTATTAAATCTGAATCAACTAAAATTTTATATAAGTCGTCCATATTAAGGACACCATTATTTTCATCTAAGTACTTTTTAATATCTCTTTCTAATTTTGCAAAAGCTGTACGGGTCAAGTTAGGATCATAAGCGTTTACAAGCTCAATATACTCCAAAATCAGTGGCTCCATATCCATCATCATATTGAGATAAGGAACACTTTTCTCATCTCCACTAGCATTTGCAGAGCTTGTCGCTGCAGGATTTACGCTCGAGGTTTCATTATTTCCTGAAGCTCCCTCATCAATACTAAAGACTAGCCTTGTTGGTTTTTCACCATTTGCACGATAACTTAAGATATTTCCTAATGTCTGAGAAAGCATCTCTAATGATTCTTTTTGTGACTCTCCAATTTCTAGCTTTGGATCAGAACTAACTCTTGCGACATAATCATCAAGCAAGTTAGGAGCAACATGATTTAGTAAACACTGCTGAACACTGAAGAGTAGCCAATCCATATCAGCTTTTGGCATTGACTCTTTGTTAAGGGCCTGTTCAAAGAATATATCGGTTTCCAGATTCCTAGAAATATCGGTTTTAGTTTGAGCAACATAATCATCTTTAACTTTCTGCTCACATACTTTTGCTTTTTGAAGCGTTTCTACATTCTTTGCGATCACTGGAGGATTCCTATCTGACAGCTCCTTAATTGCTTCAGGGATTAACTGTAAAATGATCGTATTTAAACAAGCATCTGCGGCGTTACCAAAGAGTTTACTATTCATAACAAAGCTTCTCTTGCTGACACAAGATTCGAAACTAAGTCTCGCTTTCAATATTAAATCTTCATATTGATTTACTTCACTATCAATAAGTCCTAGTAAGTTACGTAGAGTAGTCGGTAGAATATCGCTTGTTAATTTTACTCTCGCTCTATTTACACATTCATCTAAGCTATCATTTGGCTTAAACTCATCATCACTGATAGTTTTATTAATATAAAATTCTTTTGAAGTTACTTTGTAAGCATCAATACACTGATTCATAAGGCTTCGTGCACCTCTTACAATGACAGGCTTATTGGCGTCTGGTTCTTTAACTTGATCATTTACGATAGAAGGAACCATGGCATTAAAGACTGAACGTGTAGAGTCAGCTTTAAATCCTGCCACGAAGTTATCAAACTCGCCTTTTCTTAGAAGAGGATCTTCGATAGCCTCAATTCTAGCAATCTCAGTTTTTGTTGAATCATTTACTAAAGAAGCTAATAATGCTGAACGCTCTTCATCATTCATATACTGAGAAGCAAGTTCATGATTGTCTAAAGTATTTTTAAGGCGATCATTTAATACAAAGTAAGTAGCTTCTATTTTTGTTTTATTAGTACAACGATTAATTTGATCATCTTGGGTTTCTTCACCAATTTTCTCGCCATTCAAGCAATCATTTAGAATTTTCTTACCAAACTCTACTAAAGCATCAGCTTCTTCTTGTGTATTAAAAGTACCGTCTTTCAATAAATCAGCAGCAGACTGTTCAATAACATTTGGAGCAATTAATAATGTGGCATCCTTTTTCAGTTGATCAAGAACTTCTGTTAACTTATTCTCATCTGGATCTAATAAGGCCTGTCTTAATCGAGCTTCGTAATTTCCACCACTCGCAGAAAATATCTGGTCTTCAACACTTGAAAGTATTCCTGCGATTCTAGGATTTGTTTCACTGGTCCCGTCGAATTGTTCTTCAACTTTACCCTCTAAGACTTCTCTTACAACTAATAAAAGACCATCTTCTTTAAAAGCACTTGCTTTAGCGATCACACCATCAATTGTTATTTCATTAGCTATATTTTTATTCAATCCTTCTGATAGAACCTTAATAAGAGGTGCCGCTTCTTCACCTGTAATACCGCCGTCAGCTAATGACTTAGTTAAAATAGGATCTATTATAATTTTTTGAACATTGCGATCTTTTAGCATTTGAGCTCCACAATATTCAGTCACTTTTTCTTGATTCCCTAGTATCTCATCAACTGTTGAAAAATCTTTCATTTGTTCGTTAAAGCAGCTCTGAATAAAAGAACCTATGACTTCTTTATCCTGCTCAGTAATTTTTATAAAAGAATACTCCGGATCAGCAGCAAGTTTTTCAATCACCATATCACCAGCGGCGTAATAACTTGCCCAACTGATGGCATCTTTTATACAGCTTGCCGTCTTTAAATCACTTAAGCGATCTCTCGTTTTAACTTTTTCACTCTTCTCTTCAACAGGTAGGCCAGCTTCGCTCACTAGCACTGATTTCAGCTCATCATTCAGTCTTTCATTTTCTACTTTAAAACATTGTTGGAAAGAAGAAGCCGTAGATGAATCACCTTGGAGCTGATTATACTTTTGATCACCAATCATATTTTTGATCATTGATTCTGTTGACATGCCAACAGTATAATTCGTTAACGACCGAATACATTCTGTTGCTTCAAGGGATGGAACATTTACATCAACAATAAATGGTTTTCCATTTGAGACTTGAGTGAGTTCAACTTTTCTCCCGCGATACTCTTGGGTTTTATTATCGATGATTCCCATTTGAGTATTCATACATTGAGAGAAACTATTATCAATAGAGGAACTAAATATTAAACTTCTTTGTTCTGGAGTAAAATCTTCAATTTCACTAAGCTTAGCGGCTAGGCCAACTTTTGCCACGTAGTGAGAGATGTCATTAATTAATAAATTTACACAACCAAATAACTCTTGCTCAAACTCATCAGGATCCATGGCCTGGAGTTTTCCAAAGTCTGTCTGCACACCAAAAGATGATTTTTGAGCTAATCCTTTCTCTGCAATACATTGATTAATTTTTTCTAAACTTGCTCTTTGTTGCTCTTCACCATAACTTAAGTTAAGTCCCATATCCTTAGAGATCTCTCCAAGCTCTGACTCAATAACTGCTGGTATCGCTTTTTCAAGAGACTTTAAAAAACTTTGATACAAGCAAGCTTTGACAATATCCATTGACTCGTCGGAATCACTATTATCCTGTCCGTTAAAGAGAGGGTAATACTTCTCTTGTATACAGGCATTATATTGTCTTGTGGAGTATCCTACGATATCCCCCATATCTGCTTGTCTTAGTTTTATTCCGAGTATGTCACGGCCAATATCAACAGGAGCTTCCCTACCAAAAATTTCCATACACTTATTTGCTTCTGATAAATTTCTCACGTCACTTGATCTTTTTAAACAAACACTAAAGCCTTCCATCGTTCTATCAACAATAGACTTGATTTGCTCCGGTGGCTCAGTAGTTAAAAGATCTTTTAAGGTTCTTTCTAAAATAATGGAGCCAAACCTTGTGTAAGACTCTTCTGCCGCCACGGCTTCGATTTTACCTAAACTAGAATGAAAATTATTTGTTCTTTTTCCAACGGAATTCGTAATCTCTCTTGATAAAGTAACCAGTTCCTCTTCTTTAATGAGGCCTGCGTACTCTGGAGAACTTAGTGCCTCTCGAGATTGTTCTAAGACTGCATCATTCACTTTGGATCTTCTCGAATCTCGACCTAAGAACGTTTGAAATAGAAAGTTAGTAAAGCCATCCTTTCCTCTATCAACAGGATAATTATAAGGGTCTGTAACATTTCCACTTAAGCGCTCTCTTCTACCAACATCTTTAACTTTTCCATTTCTCATTGAGAAAGAATAAGTATTCTTTTCATAATCATAATACCTAAAATCACCTTCAGACTTTATACCTTTAACATAGACAGAGATTTTGCCTTGTGTATTTCCATTCTGTCCCACAACATCTTCAGCAGTAACAGAAAGCATCGTATCCCAAGTACCATTGTAAGAATCAAAAGATTTTACTGTATAAATTTTCTTACCATTTAATCCAATCTCTTCAATAATCTTTAGCTCTTCACTTTCCTTTGATGTTAGGCTTCTAGCAAAATCTACTTTTTTAATTGTTCCATCAGGTTTAAGCTCTATGCTTAACGGTAAAGGATTTTGTGCTAGATTTGTTTGTAATATCATTCTTCCAGAGTCAGTAATGGTCATACTATTACCGATAGATCTTTCTAGAAATTGTTGATGAAGGACATCTGTAATATCACTAAAGTCTTCGACATCTATTGGATTTAAAAAGGATTGAATAACATCATTACATTCTGATATTTGTGAGTCACGAAATGACTCAAATTGAGAACTCGAATATAAGCTATATCGTCTCATCTTACTTTTAGCTTTTTGAAAGTCTTCCTCATCACTTAAAGAAAAGACTTCCTCGTCTTTAATATATTCTTTACCACTTCTTCGATAAATTTTTCTATAAACTAACTCATTTGTAGAGGGGTTATACCATGCTTCATGATAGTATCGATTATCGTCACGATCTCTCAATCTTCCTACTCGAACAAATTGGCTCATCTTTTGTTGTAGCTTTAACTTACCACTATTAAAAAGACTTCTATCTATCTTAAGGTCCCAATCATCTAATTGGTCTTCTAAATCTCTTAAGGCAATTTCAAGCTCAAAAGGTGTTTTAGCTGACCAGCTATCTTCATCAGATATGTGGATATTACCTTTTCTTCCGTTTAGATCTTTTGGGAATGTTATGCGTCCAGGTAGTTGATAGTCTGCTAACCCTGACTTTTTATGATCAATTTCTTTTAAAATAATCTCACCAGTTACATCATTATAATAAACAGCGGCTTGATCTCGACCTTTTCGTAAACTTTTTATTAATTTAAATTGATTATTTGTTTTTGATAGTTCAATTCGAGATTTATTGATGATATCAAGAGTTTGATCTTTTGGAATATAATTACGAAGCTCTCGCACTGACCTTTGTGATTCTTCTACGGAAGTAAGTGGAAAATATTCAAACTTAACATCAACATTATATCTCTCATTTAAAACTTTCGAATTAAAACTCGTTAACGATGTAACATTTTTTGGGAATTCAAATTGTGGCCTTCTATTATTGTTAATATCGTTTCTTATAGTGTCGGACCATGAAAGCTCCTTCATCACAAGTTGTTGCTTTTGAGTATCTAAATAAACCGCTCTACTTTCGCCATCGTTTTGATCATAGTGGGTAGACTGTAATACAAAACGAGAAGCGAAACTGAATTGATTTATCAACATCAAGGCAAAAATAAATAGACAGCTTCTTGTAAATTTTAACAAATTTTATTTTCCTCACACATTACTTCAATATCTTATCGGGAGAAATTGAGATAAACTTGAGTCAAATGATCAACAATTTAAAATTAGCTAAGTAACTGAAAATATTCGATTAAGAAGGTGCCAACAGATAATATCAGGGCGAATATTACCCATGGAAGATACTTAAGAATTTGGCCCCTTTCTAATGGGAATATAGCAAAGAGCATTCCAAGGCCTAATCCAACTCCATGAGCTGTATTAGCGATATTACCAATAAGTCCTGTAAAACAAAGAAAGAACCAACCAACCATGAGATAGATATCTCTTTTAGGAAGACCAAACTCATAATGAGAATGAAACTTCTTATGAAGCCAGAGATATCCAAATAGCGAATAGACAAAACCAGACATTCCTCCAAACTTAAAGCCGGTTACATAAAACTGAAGAATGTTACTCAAGATAGCTGATATCAAAAACATGATCAGGTAGAAACGCCAACCCTTTGTTTGCTCTACAACAGAACCTAATGTTTTTAACCAAAGAAGATTAAAGAGAATGTGAATGATAGAAAAGTGCAAGAAAGCTGGTGTGACCAATCGCCAAATTTGTAGATCTTTTGTAATTAAATTTAGATTCTCACGGCTATTTGAAATAAATAATAAATCTAAGAGGCCATACATTTTTAGAAAATGAATAAGAATATACAAACTAACAGAAATAATAATAAATAATTTTGTTATATTACCTAGAGAAATTTTAGATAACTTATCCCACTCTGGATCTACCTGATGAACAGGTGGAAAACCAAGGACAACCCTAAAGTAATTAAAGGCCTCTTCAAGGTCTTCTTCTTTAGTGGCATAAAGCTCATGAAGGTCTGTTTCATAATTGTATTTGACCTCAATAATAATTGATTTTTTTACTAGATCATTTTTAATCTTTTGAGCAATTTTCTTGTCTTTTAACTCACCAAACTTAAACATATATTCCTTTCAATTTGTATTTATGATATTATACCAGATAGTTTAAGGAGAAGTTCAGGATGAACACAATAGAAAAAATTTATTTAAAGTTACAAGACGTATATGGATGTAGTTCCCAAGAGCTGGAGTGGATTCTAAAATATCAATTTGAAAATGACTTAAAACTTATGATTGAAAGTACTTCTTTTCAAAATGATGATATTGAAATGGATTTTCTTTGGGCCATCTACCAAGAAGAAATGTCTCATCAAAAAACTGCCGCTTAAGAAATAAAAGGTTTTTTTATAAGATCAATCAATCCATGCTTTGCTGGTGATTCAGAATTTACACCCAACTTAAATTGTTCTTCTTTCTTATAGCAAAATGTTCTAAAAATATAATCCCACACGGAGATACTATTGGAGTAGTTAGAGTTCATTTCTTTTCCAAGAACTGAATGGTGTACTCTATGCATTCTCGGAGTAACAATAAAGTACTCTAAGACTTTATCTAGTTTAGAGGGAATTCTAATTTTAGCGTGATTAAAAATGGCCATAGAGCTTAAGATAACCTCAAATAAAACAACTCCTAATGGCTCTAGTTTAAAAACAAAAATAATGCAGACTTTTAGACCAAAACTTATCACCATCTCAACAGGGTGAAACCTTAGAGCAGAAGACCAGTCGAGTAAATCATCAGTATGATGAACTTCATGAAACCTCCACAGAAAATTTATTTTATGAAAGAGCCTATGTTGAAAATATATGAAGAAATCAAGAATGATGAAAGTTAAAATAATGGCGGCAAAGCTCTCTTTTTCGAGCAATCCATAAAACACAGTCTCCTTAGTAAATTCCATGGCCAAGCCGGCTAAACCAATTGGTAGTAACAAGCGCTGAAAGAGGACAAAAATAAAGATGAGAAAAAAGTGAGAGCTCCAACGTTTTTTGGCCTGTGATTCCTGATTTCTGTACGGTATGAGGAATTCAAGTAAAGCAAAGCTCACAATGGTAATAAGGAATATTAGCGGCCGTTCGTGGGGTAAAATCACCTAAACTCCTGTAATTACTTGCCTAACAAATAAGGCTTTTTTTAACGTATTTAAATGCTATACTGCTGTAAATAAGTATCTTTTTGACTTATTTTAAGGTATAGAAAATACATTGCAAACAACAATGAACAATTTCGGTAACTAGTTAATATTTATAGTTTTCACCTTTGTTCAACGTGATGGGATTGAAATGATCAAGATCAACAAAAAAGTAGAATATGCTCTCATGTCTTTGAAGTATATCGCTTCTAAGAAAGATGAAGAACATCTTATCTCTGCCCGTGAGATTTGTGAAAAGTTCGGTGCCCCTTTTGATACAACTGCAAAAGTATTACAGATTATGAACTCCAAAGGAATCGTTAAATCAGTAAAAGGTATTAAGGGCGGATACGCTTTATCTACTGACTTAAATACTGTTACCTATATGGATCTCGTTCGCCTGATTGAAGGCAAAGACCAATCACATTTTTGTCAGAATTCTAAAGGCATATGCGACCTCTATAGTTCTTGCAATATCGTAACCCCTCTTGAGCAATTAAATTCTCGAGTCAACGACTTCTTAGAAGACTTAAAACTAAGTGAATTACTTTTTGGTGAAAATTATAGTGAAAATAAAAAAATAGAAAATAATACAAGCTCCCCAATGGAGGAACTGTGAGTACACAAGACATCTTAGATAAAGAATACAAGTATGGTTTTTTTACTGATATTGAAACAGGCGAATTTCCGAAAGGCCTTGATGAAAATATTGTTAGAATGATCAGTGCAAAAAAGAATGAGCCTGAATGGCTTCTTGATTATCGACTCAAGGCCTTTAAACATTGGAAGACACTAAAACTTCCTGAATGGGCGAAATTAGAAATACCAGAGATTGATTTTGAAGACCTCTATTACTACGCAGCTCCAAAATCAACAGAAACTGCTCCTAAATCACTTGATGATTTAGACCCTGAACTTCTAGCGACTTTTGAAAAACTTGGAATTCCTCTACAGGAACAAAAAAGAATTTCAGGTGTCGCTGTTGACGCTGTCTTTGATAGTGTTTCCGTAGGAACGACTTACAAAGAAGAACTCGAGGAAGTTGGTGTCATCTTCTGTTCTATTAGTGAAGCTGTTCAAGATCATCCTGAATTAGTAAAAAAATATCTTGGAACAGTAGTTCCCTACTCCGATAATTTCTACGCGGCTCTTAATGCTGCAGTTTTTTCTGATGGTTCATTTGTTTACATTCCTAAAGGTGTAACTTGCCCAATGGATCTTTCAACATATTTTAGAATCAATGCCAAAGAAACAGGACAGTTTGAAAGAACACTTGTTATCGCAGATGAAGGTTCTTATGTGAATTACCTTGAAGGTTGTACCGCTCCACAAAGGGATGAAAACCAACTTCATGCGGCCATTGTTGAATTAATAACATTGGATGATGCTGAAATAAAATATTCAACTGTTCAGAATTGGTACGCTGGTAACAAAGAAGGACTTGGTGGAATTTACAACTTTGTAACAAAACGTGGAAATTGCTTAGGAAAGAATTCAAAAATTAGTTGGACACAAGTTGAAGCTGGATCTGCCATTACTTGGAAATATCCAAGTTGCAATCTTATTGGCGATAATTCACAAGGTGCCTTCTACTCTGTTGCTCTAACTAACAATAAAATGCAGGCCGATACTGGAACAAAAATGATTCATATTGGTAAGAACACGAAATCCACGATTATTTCAAAAGGGATTTCGGCAGAAGGTTCTGAAAATAATTACAGAGGCCTCGTTAAGATCATGCCATCAGCAAAAGGTGCAAGAAATTATTCACAATGTGATTCGATGCTTGTTGGGGATAAATGTTCAGCAAATACTTTTCCTTATATCGACGTTAAGAATAATACCGCCACTGTTGAGCATGAGGCTTCAACAACAAAGATAAGTGAAGACCAGCTCTTCTACCTACAGTCACGTGGTCTTGATATGGAAAAATGTATTTCAATGATTGTTAGTGGTTTTTGTAGTGAAGTTTTTAAAACACTACCACTAGAGTTTTCCGTAGAAGCCGTAAAGCTACTTGAAATGAAATTAGAAAATAGTATTGGATAATTAGGAGTATATAAATGTTAATTGAAGTTAAAGACCTACACGCAGAAGTAGAAGGCAATGAAATCCTCAATGGTATCAGCTTAACAGTAAACCCTGGTGAAGTTCATGCCATCATGGGGCCAAATGGATCAGGAAAGTCGACCTTAGCAAAAGTTATTGCTGGGCACCCTGCCTTTGAGGTAACCAGCGGTGAAGTAAATTATAATATCAATGGGAAAATGCAAAATATTGCTGACCTTGAGCCACACGAAAGAAGTACCCAAGGGATCTTTCTAGGTTTTCAATACCCTGTTGAAATTGCAGGGGTATCAAATATTGCCTTTTTAAGAGAAAGCTACAACGCCATCTGTGCTAAGCAAGGTGTAGCAGAAATGGATGAGCAAGAGTTTAAAAACTATCTAAGACCAAAATTAGAACTATTAGAAATGAGTGATTCATTTTTAGATAGAGCAGTTAATGCTGGTTTTTCTGGTGGTGAAAAAAAGAAAAATGAAATCCTTCAAATGACAGTTCTCAACCCTCGATTAAGTCTACTCGACGAAACAGATAGTGGTTTAGATATTGACGCTCTTAAAATTGTGGCCAAAGGTGTGAATGCTTTAAAAAGTAAATATAATGCTACAGTTCTTGTTACTCACTATCAAAGACTTCTCGATTATATAACTCCAGACTTTGTTCATGTTCTCTACCAAGGAAAGATAATTAAGTCTGGTGGAAAAGAATTAGCTCACCAACTAGAAGAAAAAGGTTACGACTGGCTTACTAAAAACTAAAAAAGATAAATTATGAAAAAACTAAATGAAATTATAAAGAACTATAAAACGACGATACTTTCAAGCTTCAAAGAAGATGCTCTTGTAAGTGTTGAGTCCAATGGTATTCCGTATTCGAAACAAGAGAATTGGAAGTATACAAATCTAAAGAAGTTTATTTCTGAAGATTTTAATTTTCTAAAAAAGCCTAAAAGTTTCTCCTCAAGTACTGATGAAACTCTTTTTAAAGATCATCATCAAATCGTTTTCGAAGATGGCCATCTGAATCCAAATAAGACAAAACTACCTGCTGGATGTAGCTTAAAAGAGCAAAGTATAGAATCTCAGGAAAGTAATATTTCTAAAAACTTCCCACAGGATAAATTAGATTTCTTTGAAGGTATAAGCAGACTTGTGAATAATAACCTCTACTCTATTGAAGTAGATAAGAAAGCTATTATTGATAACTCTCCTATTATCATTCATCATACCTACTCTCCCCAATCAGAGGGTTCTTGGGTTCAGCCTATTATCAATATAGAATGTGGTGCATTTTCCCAATCTACATTTGTAGAAATCTATCATGGTAAAGAAAATCAAATTCCAAGTTTTACAAATGCATCTACATCTTTTGTGATAAATGAAAATGCCATTGTAGAACATGTAAAAGTGCAGATTGAAGACACTCAAAGTATCCATATTTCTAAAGTGAGAGCAAAAGTTCTAAGAGATGCAACTTTTCATAGTTTCACCTTATCCCTTGGCTCTTTAGTAGCTCGGCAAAATATATTAGTTGATATAGATGGTGAAAATTCAAACTCCCATATTCATGGTTTCTTTGGTGCTCGAGGAAATCAACACCATGATATTTTTAGTCATATCAATCATCACGTTGGACATAATGAATCTCATCAACTTGTAAAAGGGATTTTAGACGATGAAGCCCGTGGAGTTTTCACTGGAAAAATCATGATTCACCGTGATGCCCAGCTCGTTGACTCGACTCAACTTAATAAAAATATTCTACTAGGCCCAAAGTCACATATGGATACAAGGCCTCAGCTAGAAGTTTATGCTGATGATGTGAAATGTGCCCACGGGGCAACAATTGGTCAAATAGATCCAGAAGAAATTTTCTACCTACAGTCTAGAGGAATCAAATTACATGAGGCCCAAAAAATGCTTTGTCATGCCTTTGCTTTTGATACTCTTGAAAAAATTAAGTCCGAAACAGTGAGAGAAAGTCTCGCTGAATTGCTTTATGAGAAATTTGAAAAATACGCTCTCGAACACTTTGGAGAAGGAAAAGAATGAGTTTTGATATAGAAAAAATTCGATCAGACTTTCCAATTCTTAAAGAACTGGTTCATGGACAACCTTTAGTTTACCTAGACGCTGCCGCCACAAGTTTAAAACCAACATGTGTTATCGAAGCTGTTACAAAGCATTATCAAAGTGAAACATCAAATGTTCATAGAGGTATTCATTTTTTAAGTGCACAAGCAACTCAAAAATATGAAGATACTCGATCCTCTATGGCGAAGCTTATTAATGCCAAAGAGTGTGAAGTTATTTTCACAAAAGGAACCACTGACTCTATTAACTTGGTTGCCAATAGTTTTGGTGAGAAGTTTTTAAATCCAGGTGATGTGATCTTACTTTCCACAATGGAGCATCATTCTAATATTGTTCCATGGCAATTAGTTGCACAAAAGAAGGGTGCAAAAGTTATTGAAGTTCCAATTACAGATATTGGAGAAATTGATATTGATGCTTATAAAAAATTACTAAATCAATACCCAGTAAAAATGGTGAGCATCAATCATATAAGTAATACCCTTGGAACAATTAATCCTGTAAAAGAGTTAATTCAGATGGCCCATGCTCATGATGCATATTTTTGTGTGGATGCGGCTCAAAGTGGCTCTCACCTTAAAATTGATGTTAGAGATATTGACTGTGACTTCTTGGCGTTAAGTGGTCATAAGATGTTTGGACCTACAGGAACTGGAATTCTTTATGGTAAAGAGTCCCTTTTAGAAGAAATTCCTCCCTATCAAGGTGGTGGGGCCATGATAAAGGAAGTTAGCTTTGAAAAGACAACTTTCAATGATCTTCCTGAAAAGTTTGAAGCCGGTACCCCTAATATTGCAGGAGTCATCGCTCTCAATAAAGCTATTCAATATATAGAAGAGCTTGGTCTCGACCAAATTGCTGCTCATGAGGACAGCATCTTAAGATATGCAACGAAAAGAATTAAAGAAATTGAAGGTGTGCAAATTCTTGGAGAATCTAAAAACAAAGCATCAGTCTTAAGTTTTTCCATAGAAGGAACACATCCTCACGATATTGGTATGATAGTAGACGAGCAAGGAGTGGCCATCAGAACTGGTCATCACTGCACTCAACCACTGATGAAACGATTCAATATCACAGCAAGTGCGAGGGCCTCTTTTGGTGTTTATAACAATACTGAAGATGTAGACAGGTTTATCGAATCTTTAAAAAAAGCAAAAGAATTACTATGATCGAGGAAATAATGGAACAAAAAATTTCTGTATTTATTCAACCTACACCTAATCCAAACGCTCTAAAGTTTATTGCTGATAAGCAAGTTAAGAAGGAAGGAAATAGCACCTATAAATCTCCTATGGACTGTGGAGAGAATGAACTTGCTATGAAGTTGTTTGAGATTAGAGGAATAGATCAAGTTCACTTTTTTGATAATGTCATTACTATTACAAAATTTGGATATGAAGATTGGGATGAAGTAGAACCAAAAATAATGAATACGATTAAAGAGGTTTTACCAAATCATAATGCTGATTACTTTGATCCTGATCCTGAAGCTGATAGAAGAAGAGCGCTTCCTCCTGAGATGCAAGAAATCGAAAATATCCTCGATAGAACAATTAGACCTGGTCTTCAAGGAGATGGTGGGGACATCCAAACCGTAAGTTATGAGGACGGAGTTTTGTTAGTGAGATACCAAGGAGCTTGCGGTACGTGTCCAAGTTCTACAACAGGAACTCTACAGGCCATTCAAGGAATTCTTAAAGATGAATACAGTCCTGAAATTCAAGTTTACATAGCACCCGACTATTAAGCTCGGTCAAATAAAAGAAACTGGTCAAGAAAACAATAAATTTGTATAATTATATGGTGAGCTTAATCAAGGATGATAGAAGTGAGTCTTCAAAATAATCAAAATACCCGCCAATTTGGTCCCATTTATAAAACTCTCCAGCAATTAATGGAGTCAAACCAAGGTCTTTTTAAACTTTTTAATAAAGTTAAGAGTCCCGGCTTAATCCAGGCCATCTGGCAAGCAAGGCAAATCGAAGTAGATGCCTTATCATCTCACCTAAATGAAACCGAAATTAAGTTAGCTCAAGCAAAAGAAGAGATTCAAAGGCTAAGAAATTTAAAAAGAGAAGATTTAAATAATCATCAAAGCACAATGTATAAAGTAAATGAGCTATTAGATAAAAGAGATGATGAAATTATCTGGCTCAAAAAAGTAAACGACAGTAATAAAGTACAAATTGATTTTCTTGATGAAGAGAATGGAATTCTCAAAGAGAAGAAAGAAAAACTTGAGAAGTTTTCTCGAGATATTGAACGAGCTCTTGCGATTACACAGACAAGATTGATCGAGGCCCATAGAAAAGCTAAGTTAACAGAAGACAACTTGGCCATTGCCCATGCCGCGATTATTAAAATGGATGATGATTCTACTGAAAAAGAAGAAACTATTTTAGAGCTTCAAGAAGAAGTTGGCTTTCTACAAAGAGAGCTTGATGATTTAAAAACTTATGCAAAAGAATATCGCAAGATAAACCATAAGATGGAAAATGAACTCTACCGAGTTAATAGTGAACTAGAAAAGGTTCAAACTCTCGTCAACTAATGAAGCTTACACTTCTTATTTTATTTTTTCTTTGCACAAACTCAAATGCATTTGATTACTTAAAAACCGGCAACCATTGTGATAAATCAATGGATAAGCTAACTTTAGACCATGTACTTAAAGAAAGCCCAAATTTTCATTCTTCTGATGAGTTAAAAGATGAATACAAGAAATATATGGCACATCTCAATGATGATAATTGCCGTGTTCTAAAACTCTCCGATATGTTTAAGAAATATAATTTTCCTAAAGTCTGTAAGTCAGGTGAAAATAAAGTTATTTGTCTTCAAAGAGTTCATGATGAAATTATGAAAAAGAACTCTTTTAATATTTCTGCCATTATTATTATGATGGCCCTTCAGTCACATACCGTATACAAATTTGATTACATTAAAGAAGGAAGCTCTAAAAAGGATATTGCTGTAGCAAAAACCCTATCCCTTGCAAGAGCAGCTCTTTTAGCAATAAAACATGTAAAAGTGAGAAAAGACTTTTCTTTTTTCTTTAAAAAAAATGAATTGTTAGCAGATAATAAAATTTCAAAAAAAATGATTCAATTCTTTGAAAAAAAAGAGAATAAAAATAAAAACTTTCCTAATAAGGAGCTAGTCAATTTCTCTGTATATCAAATTAAGATGGCCGAAATTTCTGAAAGGATGACCGCTCAACAGTTTATCAACACAACCTCAGAAAAAATAATCACATTATTTGAAAAAGTATCAAAATATAAAAAATTGAAAAAGAAAGATAAGATTCTTGTTAATCTTTTTTTAAAATCATTTAAAGAAAAAGAGAAAGAATCGAAGGTGAAAATTAAGGCCTTAACCCAAATGAATAAAAGGTTAGGCCTTAATTGATTTAATAATAATTACTTCTTTGCTGGTCTATAACTCTTACACCATCCACAAGATGGAACATACTTATTAGCTGCCATAGCACATCTACCATACACAGGCTCTTTCTTATCAGCTTTATAGAATTTACAATTAGCACAGTTACTACCGGCCTTAAATTTCTTATGAGCTTTTGCATCTGGAGCATTGACCACATAATCAATTCTCTTTGCAGTTTTACTATTGATATCTAATAGCTTTTTCTTCACCTTATCAGTAGTTGGTGCAGCTTGAGGACAAGACTTTGCAAGAGCAGCTAATGTTTCTGATGATTTTAAAAAAGCAATTGAAGCAGCTCCAAAAAATGCTTTCTTAAAGAAGTTTCTTCTTGAGTTTATTGACATAAGTATCTCCTATAAAATTATGTGATCAATATAGCATTTTAAAAAAGAATACTGAATAAAATTTAAGTTTGACGGCCTAAACTCACCAGTCTTTTGGTCGATAGTAACTCAACATTTTTTCATGAGCTGAGCCGGCTTGAGGCCGGTATTTATAAGTAAACTTACACCTTGCAGGTAAACTAATTAGTATTGAATCTGTCCTTCCATTACTCTGAAGGCCAAAAGAGGTCCCTCTATCATGTAACAAGTTAAACTCTACATATCGTCCTCTACGATGGAGTTGAAAATCAACGTCATCATCGTTAAAGCTTTCATCAATTCTCTTCTCAACAATCGGAAAATAACTTTTAATAAAAAAGTTAGACAAATCCGTTGCCATGGCAGAATCTTTTTCTAAATCACCTGTATTGTAGTGATCAAAGAAAATTCCACCAACTCCACGCATCTCCTGATCTCTATGTTTATTCACAAAATAATCATCACACTGTTTTTTAAAATTTTCATAATGCCCATATGGTTTACAAGCATCTTTCCATACTTGGTGAAAGTATTTGAAATCTTCTTCGTTTGGATAAAAAGGAGTTAGATCTGCCCCACCACCAAACCAAAAGCGCTCTCCAGCTTGAATCATTCTAAAGTTGGCATGAACAGTAGGAACCTTAGGATTAAATGGGTGAAGAATAAGGCTAATTCCTGCGGCCCACATTTCGTCTGTTGTTCCCCCAATTCTCTTAGCAAACGCCGGATCAACTTTTCCATGAACAAGGCTGGTATTTACCCCAGCATTTTCAAAAACCTTACCACTCATAGCTCGGGTTCTTCCCCCTCCACCATTATTTCCAGCAAAGTCTTTGCGCTCCCATAGATCTTCAACAGTTTCTAACGCAGGGTCAAATTCCTTCATTTTATTACATATAGCATCTTGAAGGTCACAAACATGTTGATGAAATTTTTCTTTTGTTTCGCTTAGCATAATATCCCTAGAGTTTTAGTTTCTAATGTATCTGTCACATGGTATCAAGAGTAATATCACAAACAATGACAGTATTAATATGATTCAGATCAAATTTTTAACACTTTTACCTTTGCTAATATTTAACAATATTAACTTGTTTGCAAGTGATACCAGAGCACTTTTAGCGCAAAACTACCATATTTCTCAAGGCTTTTACATATCACAAAGTGATACTGAGTCCATCCAACCAATTGATCACTTTAGTTCACCAAGTGATATTGATGAAGAAGTTCTTGAGTCACACTCTCGAAAAAGAACACCAAAGTATCACTATGGTTATATAAATAGAGAACACTCTTATAGTGAAAGTGCTAAGCATATTGCAGGAATTTATGGTGCAACACTAGTTCTCTATCCTCTTACTCAACCGGATGTGGTTCGTAAGAAAGGAAGCTTTAAAGTATATAAGAAAAATTTTGGAAAATTAGTTTTTGATAGAGATGAACCATTTTGGAATTGGTTTGTTCATCCAATCAGTGGAAGTCAGCTCTACCTCTATTATAGGGCCAATGGATATAATAGAGTCGACAGTTTAGGAATGTCTTTTATTTCTTCAGCTCTCTTTGAATTTACTGTGGAAATTTATACTGAACCTGCTAGTATTCAAGACCTTTATCAAACTCCTGTTCTTGGTTCAGTTCTAGGAGTTGGAATCGAGTCATTATCTATGTATCTTTTGAACACAGGAAATATGCTTGGCCGTGTTCTTGGTCACGCTATCAATCCAACAACTCTTTTATGGTTCTATGAAGGTAAAGTAAGAATCATTCCTGAATATAATTTAAAAAATAGTGGTCGTTTAACCTTGGTGGTGAACTACTAATGAAAACGCTATTCTTTATCTTCATATTAATTACCAACCTCTTTGCTTTTGAAAACGATCTCGTTCTAAAGGGTGGATTAAGCTATTCAAATGCAAAAGTGAAAGGAATTTCAGGAACTGAAGATACGATGAAAGGAGCTGGCTTTAGCACACACTTTGGCTATCGCTGGACCAAATGGGAAGTAAATTTTTCTAGTTATATCTTCTGGGGTGAAGTTGATGAACTTACCTATCGAGCACAAGGGCAAACTTTCACTGGAGATGCACACTTAAGGCATGTAAGCTTTGGACCAACAGTAAAATATATTATTCAGTCCTTTGAGCCTTATAAGAACTGGAAGTTTTATACGGGCCTTGGTCCATCTTGGTCATTACAAACTATTAAGTTCGACGAACCAGATGCGGGCAACCAATCTATCTTTGATGAAAATCATAAACTCACTTACGATTCACAAGGAGGATTTCTTTTCTTTGGTGTAGAAGAACAAACAAAGTATAAAGAAATGCATCCTGCCTATATTGAAATTCTATATAGCTATAAGAAAAGTAAAGAACTTAAAGTGGTAGATTCAAGAGACTTTACAGAAACAAATATTTTATCAACTGAAGAATCTAAACAAGACTTAAGTGGCCACTTCTTTATGGTCACAATAGGTATCACTATATTTTAGGAGTTTTAAATGAACTGGAAATACTATCATAATTCTAAATGTTCTAAATCTCGTCAAGGCCTAGAGTTCTTAAAAAATAAAGATCTTGAAGTTGAAGTTGTAGAATATATGAAAACTTCACTTGAAAGCTCGGAGCTTATAGAACTATTGAAACTACTTAAAGACGATGAGAATTACTTCATAAGAAAAAAAGAAGAAGCTTATAAAGCACTTTCATCCACAGAGCTATCAATCGAGCAGTGGGCCAATGAGATTGTTAAATCTCCAAAGCTTCTCGAGCGTCCAATATTAAGTAATGGCGTAAAAGCCGTTATTGGCCGTCCTACTGAGAACCTTGAGAAGATCCTTTAATTGAGTAATATACCCCAACAATTATTTGCAGTTCTCTAATTACAGGTAAATAGCGACGCAATAATATCAATAGCTTACTTCTTTCCTAGGGTATCCTAAAGAAACTTTCTATAATAACGAAAAGAAAGAGAAGAGTGACTTTCTCTAGGGATATTTATGAAATTTTTTCTTTTTATTATTACGGTTTTTTCTTTAATTAATGTGAGCACCTTTGCTGGCGAAGGCGTTGCTAAGGTTATTATATTAAAAGGAAAAGCCTACTCTACCTTGAATGGTAAAAAAGTCCCGATGAAGAAAGGAATGTGGCTTCCAGAAGGTGCAGAAGTTTCAACAGAAGCTAAAAGCTTCACTAAATTACTTTTCATTGATAAATCAAGTATGAATGTTGGTCCTAAGTCCACTATGAAAATTACAGCTTTCCCTAAAAAAGATGCTGGAATTATTACCCTCATAAAAGGTCAAATCAGATCCAAGGTAACTAAGAACTATATGGATATGAAGAAGAAAGATAAATCTAAACTCTTCATTAAAACTAAGTCTGCGGCAATGGGTGTTAGAGGAACTGATTTTCAAGTTAACTATAATCCAGAAAATGGTGCAACTTCACTTGTAACTTTTCACGGTGCTGTGGCCATGGCAAGGTTTGAAAGCATGGCAGATAATATTAGGCCTCCAACTCAGGCCGATCTTGAGAGAACTGTTAGTAGTGATCAAGCAGTTATCGTCATGAAAGGACAATACTCAGGAGCATCTCCAAAAATGCAAAGGGCAACTCTTCCTGTAAAGATCTCTCCTGTCCAACTAGAAACTCTTAGAAATAATGAAGTCTCTTCATTAAAGCAAGAAACAAGAAAAGCTCCAGGTAAGTCCTTTAGAAGTGTCCTGCCTCCAGGTGTTGATGGTAAGAAATTTGCCAACGACAACAAAGAAATGGATAAGGAAATGTTCACTAGTGTCGGAAGATCCACCATGAACGAAATTAAAGAAGAAATTAAACAAGAACTCTCAGGTGTTGAAGGAAGTGCTTCAGCAGAGGGAATGATGAATAGTGAAACAGGAGAAGTTGCCCCTACAGCAGGTGGATATGTAGACCTTGGAACAGCTCAATATATTCCACCTCCACCAGGATCGGCTTACGACCCTAACCAGGATGTTTATATACCACCTCCGACAATGGGAAGAATTGATCTGGCAACAGGTGACTTCGTCAACGATCACTATGAACTTCAACCAGATGGAACATTTGTAGCAAAAGAAATTATCAACGAAGACGGTAGAGCTCCAGCAGATGCACAATCTCCTCCTCCACCACCTCCAGAAACCATTACTCTTGATGGAGGCGGTTTAATTGATGGAACTATGGATCCATTTGCAGAGGGTGGTAGTTCAGATTTTATGGATGATCCATGTGCAACAGGTATTTGTGACGAGGTAGTTGATAATATTGAACAAGATTTAGTAGATGACTTAAATAATCCAGTAGATACCGGTGGAGCAACAACCGCCAACTTTGAAATAACTATCAACTAGCATCTCACACCCTGTTCAACTATAATAATAGCTAGATTTTATTATTATAGAACAAGGAAGTTCATGTGAGAATTAGGGATAGCTTTCTTCTCTTCAAGTTTTTGAAATTAATTACTTTATCCACATTATTACTATCTATAAATAGTTATGCAGAACCTATTGCTGATGCTTTTAAGTTTTATAAAATGGGTGAATATCAAACTGCTTTAAAAGCATTAAATAAAAAAATGACTTCAAAAAAGAAGTTAGCAACAAGAGAATATTTAAAAGGTGTCATATACAATAAATTACAATCCTATGATAAATCTATCCCACACTTTAAAAGAGCAGTAAGACTTAAATCAAAAGCTAAAGACTTATACTATGAAATGGGGCAAGCTCTTTATGCAACAAATGCTCTAGAAGAAGCTAGAATTGCTTTTAGAAAAAGCTATAGAGTTGGTTTTAAGAAAACTTCTTCTCTTTACTACATGGCCCATGTCAGTCAAGTTCTTGAAAAACATAAAGACGCCAAGAATATATTCACTCAAATACTTAAAGAAGAAAAAGAAGATTTTAATATACTTCAAATTTCAAGATTTCAATTAGCAGAAAGCTTGTTGGCCATAGCCACAACCAAAGATCAAACTGAACGACTAATTGCTGATTATATTCTCCCTCAAATGGAAAAAGCGATAGAAGTCGATCCGAAAAGTAATACTGCTTCAGACATCAAAGACAGAATAAAAGAACTTCAAAAACAGTATGGATTAGATCCAAATATTATGAAAAATGGTAAGAACCTTCCGGAAAAAAGATGGTCGATAAACTTCTCTCAAGATATCAAATATGACAATAATATAACTCAATCTACTGACCTACCAACTTCACAAGCAACTCAAAAAGATAGTTACATATTTAATACCGAGTTAGGAACTAATTATAAATATAATCCAAATAACAGATTTATCCTGAGTCCAAATTTCAGAATTTCTAATAAAGAACATAGTGATAGAAATAACTCCACTGTTTTTAAAAATGATAGTTTGTCACTTTTCTATGGTCTTAAAAATTCTTTTGAACATACCTTATTTAAACAACAAGCTAGTATGATGCTAGATCTAGATTTTAGCTATATTTCTAGGGATAGAAATTCTACGAAAAACAAAGAGTTTTATGCCAGGTCATGGACAGTTAGTTTTGGAGAAAAATTTAAATTAACGACTTTAGGAAGTACAACAATTAAGTTTAAATACAAAGATTACCAAGGCTATCTTAATAATTTAAATAATAAAACAAAAACAGTAAGTCTTAATCACACTTTTATTACAAGTAATCGAAATATTCTCATTTTCTTTTACCAATCTGACTTCATAGACTCTTATAATGATCCGATATCATCAACGAATAATCATCTTTTTAGAACAGATTACTTATATCCAAATATTCTAAAAGGTCATACTTTAAACCTTGCCATGTCAGTAAGTTTTCTTGATACAAAAGCAAAACAAGCGACAAGGGGAACTGAAAAAACGTATACTCCCATGTTTAAGTGGACAAGAAATGTTAATAAGTTTCTTTCAACAAATTTTTCTTATGAGTATACAAAGAATCGCTCTAAAGATGCTGCCAGTTTTAATTACACAAAGCATGTTACCACTTTTGAAGTTAGTGCTTCATTTTAAAAAAGAGAGATCAACAATATGATTTCAAATGTCGTTAAATATTTAGGTCTAATTTTAATTGTCTTATTTTCAACAATTAGTATTTTCTTTTCTTTGCAGGAAAGAGAGGGTGTCGGTCTTGAGTCTGAAGGTCGTTACTATTATACCTCTTTCTTTGAAGATAGGTTTTACGACATTAGGATGAAGCAGACATTAAAAGACGACGCCTTCGAGCCTCGTGTTGTACTAGTTGCTATTGATGATGCCTCTATTAATAATATTGGTCGTTGGCCACTACCTCGTGATAATTACGCTCGTTTAATGGAAAAACTAAAAGTCTTTGGGGCCAAAGTTATTGCTTATGATGTTTTCTTTTCTGAAGAAAGTCTCACTTGTCCGGGTATTACCCCTGATGAAGATATGGCAAAAGCAATTATAGATTTTCAAGAAAAGCCTGGTAATCGAGTTATCCTTCCCTATTCTTTAAGTCCTTACCCTGGAGATACTTTTGAGGAAGTTCCGGATAATATGTATGATTTTATTATGGACACCAAACAAGCCCCTGGACTTAACCTCAGACCAGCTTTCATGGAAAAGAAGGTTTTTCCTTATAAAACTTTTTTAAGTTCAAATGCAGCACTTGCCCATATTCAGGCCTCTGCTGATAGAGATGGAATTTTTAGACATTATCCACTAGTTGGTAATGTTGATGAGCTCTACTTTCCTTCTTTTTCGTTAATGACTTATCAACTCTTCACTGGTGATAACTATCGACTAGATCTTTCTAGTATTAACGAAAGTAGTTTAAGATTAAAAACAGGTAAGCTTTATCTTAACTATAAAGGCGAAACGAAGGTACGTTGGTTTGGTAATGAAGGAGCTTTTCCAAAAGTTAGTTTTTGGGATGTTCTCCAAGCTCCTGATACAGATTCAAAAATGAAGCAAGTATTTGATGGTAATATTGTCTTTATTGGTTCTACTGCATATGGAGCTCACGACTTAAGACACACTCCTGTTGACTCTCAAATGCCAGGAGTCTACATGCATATGAATATGGTAAAAATGCTCCTCGATGGTAACTTCTTTATTGATACCTACAAGAGTACCTTTGCCTCTTGGATCATGTTAGGAGTGGGAACACTCCTCATACTGATTATTCAATTCTTCGGTCATGCCCTACTTGATCTTGCCGCCGTTGTTATTATTTCACTTGGGGCCTACCTATTTGATACTTATTATCTTCTACCTCAAGGTTATGAGATTAAACTTTTCTTTTGTCTCTTTAGTGTTATTGCCTGTTATTCATGGAACACCTTCTTGCATTTCTATCTTGCCAACAAAGATAAGCAATTTTTAAAACAGGCATTTGGAAACTACATTTCTCCGGAGCTTATTGATGAAATGTATTCTACAGGAGAGCCTCCAAAACTAGGTGGTGATAGTGGTGTTAGAACAGCTTACTTTACAGATATTCAATCATTTTCTACTTTCTCAGAAAAGCTAACGGCAACTCAATTAGTTGAACTTTTAAATGAATACTTAACTGTTATGACAGACCTCCTCTTAGAAGAAAAAGGAACTCTTGATAAGTATGAAGGTGATGCCATTATCGCCTTCTTTGGAGCTCCTATGCCCCTTGAAGATCATGCTAAACGAGCTTGTTTAGTAGCACACAGGATGCAGGAAGCTCTTTTAAAGCTTCGCGAAAAGTGGGTATCAGAAGGTGATAAATGGCCAGAAATTGTCCATGAAATGAGAATGAGAATTGGTATTAACTCTGGTGAAATTGTAACTGGAAATATGGGATCAGCCTCGAGAATGAATTATACCATGATGGGCGATGCCGTTAACCTTGCCGCAAGACTTGAAGAATCAGCAAAGCAATTCGGAATCTTTACTCAGGTTGCAAGAGAAACAAAAGATTTAGCGGGAGACGAGTTTATTTGGCGTGAGCTTGATACGGTCAGAGTTATGGGTAAGACTGTTCCAGTTCAATCATTTGAGCTAATCGGAATCAAAGAAACAAGTGAAGAATACCTTTTTGATCTTGCTAACAAATTTGATTATGGAGTGAAGCTCTATAAAGAACAAAATTTTACTGAAGCCATTGATGTTTTTACTGATACTCTTGAGCTTGAGTATAAAAGATTTCCAAAGCTCAAAGGTGTTAAAACAAACCCATCTGAAATATATATTCAGCGTTGTAAAGACTTCTTAGAAATCCCACCACCACCAGAGTGGGATGGAGTGACAACCCTTACTTCAAAATAGAGTTTAAAAAGTTAACGAGTAGTTCATGGTCACGATATTTATCTTCATATTTATTGTAACTATGACCTGCTCCGGAAACGATATGAGTTGTTAACAAAGTACTCTTCTTTTCTTCATCACATCGATTAATAAAGTCATTTATAGAACCAATATCGACTCGCGAATCATTCTCTCCATGACTTATAAAAACCTTAGAAGATAATTTATCCACATGAGTGACAGGACTACGATCTATATATCGATCCCTATTTTCTTCAATTGGTCCTAACATATAAACAAGCCAATCTGGAATATTACTTGTTTCATAGAAGTGCTCAAGGGAAGCAAAACCACACCAACAAAGCCCAAAACCCCACTCATAACGAGCGTTCTCAATATCATTGTAATTCTGAGGAAGAGTCAGTGCCCGTAAGACAGCATAACCTCCATGACTTCCTCCTTGAACTCCAATTTTTGAAGAATCAAGGCCAAATCTTTCTTCCAGATAACGAGCCCCCCAAGTAAGATCGACAATCTCCTTGCCCCCAAGATCCCCTTGAATATGCTCTCTCCACTCTTTTCCAAACTGACTACTACCTCTTACTCCTGGTGAGAGATGGACAAGACCAAGTTCACTATATAATTGGTTCCTAGATCCATAGGCATTACTTCCACCATAAAAAGATGTGATCACTGCCCCCTTAATTTCCCCTTTTGGAAGAGTAATAAAGCTAGGAACTTTCTTGCCATCAAAACTTTCATATTCAATATATTCATAAGTATTATGTGAAAGCTGATCAACCTCACCTAAGAACATATTAATGGTTCTAATTTCTTCTAAGTTAGAATTTAATTCAATAATTTGATTAGGAATTGATAAATTATTTTTATAAACCCAAATAGATTCATAGAAAGAATTAAGAGAATATTTTGATTTTCGATTTAATTTTTTGCTTAGCTTTATCTTGTTCTTATCAATATCAAACAAGGAAAATGTAGTGATATCTTTTTTCAAGTCATACTCTAAGACAATAAATTGTTTTTCGTTTTTAGAAAGACCAATACCGTAATTTTCTTCACTAAGAAATGTATGCTGTGAGATTTCATTTGTCTTAAAATCTAGATGATAGATATTTTCGAAACCATCAATATCACTAATATAAAAGAACCCTCTTTCAAAACCATCACCTTTAAAGTAAGGAAATGAACATTCTTGATCTTTGGGAAGTAGTAATTTGGTAGCACCCGATTCTAAATCAAGTTCTAAGAAGTTCATTCTTTGCCGCTGATTTTGGTAATCGACCCCAAAGTAAATTTTCTTCTGATCATGACTAAAGGCCACTCTCCCCCATGTGATCTTATAATCTTGATCAATATCACAATAAATTTCTCTATCTTTACCGTCTGGGAAAGAACGAATATAGAGTTTATGCTGATACATTCCATCTTTTACATTAAAGCGGTCACTATAGACCATCGTTTTACGATCGGGAGAAATACCAAAAAGAGCAACATAAGGACTATCGGTAATTTTACGAGAAGTACGAGAATTTAAATCGATAACATAGGCATTAATTCTTTCTTTATTGTCATCATCACCAAAGTAAAGCAGCTCGTTGCGCTCAGGGAAAAACTTTCTCGGCCAAAAGTTTCTCTTATTAAAGTCCAGATCGCAGGCAACAATTGCATCTTCAAGTTCATCGCTTCTTTCAAGGTCAAGCATTCGAAGAACACCTTTACCAGATTCGATTTTTTGGAAAAAAAGAGTGATATCGTCTTCCCCTAAAAAATCATTTATATAGGGGAAGCTCTTAAGATATTTTTCAATAGTATTTTTCATGGATATTTCTAATTAAAAAGTTGTTTGTTCCGCCCATGCACAGCAGAGCACTATCGCTACTGCTGTTCATTACGGTAATGAGGAACGTAAGTTCCGAGCCGTCAAATTACTTTGTAATTTGCACGTGTCGCTAATACTCAAGAATGTCTTTCATTCCTAGATAGACTTTTTCATTATTTGGAAGAACTGCTTTTTCTAAAATACGATTAAATCCTACAGGAGTATTCTCACTACCAAGTCTTCTAACAGGTGCATCTAGAGTTTCAAAACCTTTCTCATTGATCAGAGCGACTAACTCTCCACCAAAGCCTGCAAAGACTTTGTCTTCATGAACAACAAGACAACGATTCGTTTTGGCCACTGACTTAAGAATTCCCTCTTCATCAAGTGGCTTCAGTGAGCGAAGATCTACAACTTCTACACTCTTACCAAGATCGGTAGAGATTTTTTCAGCAGCATCTAAACAATGATGAACTGTATTTCCATAAGTAAGAACAGTTAGGTCTGTTCCCTCTCTTCTTACACGACATTTTCCAAACGGAACCTCAAAGTCTTCAGGAACTTTACTCATGGCCTGTTTTGCGTTGTAAAGTGCTTTAGGCTCTAAGAAAAGACTCAACCCTTTTGACTTCATACAAGTTCTTAACAATCCTGCTGCATCATCAGCAAACGCCGGAACAACAATACGACATCCTGGGAGTGGAGCGAGTGAGGCCTCAATATTTTGTGAGTGATAAAGCCCACCACCAATATAACCACCAGAAGCTAGTCTAACAGTCATATTTGGAGAAAAGGCACCATTCGATCGCCAGTAATCATGAGTTGTTTCTACAAATTGCTCCATGGCAGGCCAAAAATAATCAGCAAACTCAGCACCTTCAACAACAATGTGGGCTTCTTGATTGAATCTTGAGAATCCATTGGCCGTTCCTAAGATATAATCTTCTGCAATTGGAGCGCTATGAACACGATCATAACCAAACTCTTGTTGCATTCCTTTGGAAACGTTGAAAATTCCGCCCTTATCTTTATTGGCCATATCTTGTCCCCAGATAAAAGTATCTGGGTTTGCTCTAAACTCTGCTTTTAAAGTTGAATTTAGGGCATCAATAAACTTCATCTCTTCACCAGTATTTCCATCGTTCACCCCTTCAGGATACTTTGTTGAAGTATGCGCTTCAGGAATAACAAAATCATAAATAGATTCTGGATCTGGATTTGGAGCTTTCATAGAAAGTTTATGAGCATCAAGCATTTGAGCTTGTGCTTCATTATCAATTTCTTCTAATTCTTTTTTTGTAAAAATTTTATTTGATAGAAGTTGTTCTCTAAAATGCTTGAGAGGATCTTGAGCAAGAGCTTCTTCTCTTTCCTTTTCATCTCTATATAATTCATGCTTATCAGAGTTAGAGTGGGAATGCATTCTCACACACATAGCATGAACAATAACAGGTTCCTCTTTTTCAAGAGCATGTGCTCTCGCTTCTGCCATGGCATTCATAGAATCAAAAACATCTTTACCGTCACAATGAATAATTCTTAGGTTTTTGAAACCTGAGAAATTATCAGCAACCATTTCGTTGGCAGTTTGTTCCCACTTAGGAACTGAAATTCCATAACCATTATCTTGGAATACAAAGATGACAGGTAGTTTCTTATTTGAAGCTCCGTTGATGGCCTCATAACAATAACCTTCAGAAACAGAAGACTCACCCTGAGAGGAAATCGAAACACCTTCGTGCTTATAATACTTCATGGCCTTGGCAACACCAACAGCGTGCAGAGTATGGTTACCTGTACAAGATGAAACGTTATGAATATTCCACTCAGGCTTTGCAAAGTGATTCGACATATGGCGACCACCTGAAGCAAGGTCAGTTGCTTTAGAGATCCCATTTAAAATAATTTCTTCAGCACTCATTCCGGCAGAGAGACAAGTCATCATATCGCGGTAGTAAGGAAAGAGATGATCTTTACCTAGAGTAAATGCCTGTCCGATGGCCATTTGAATAGCATCATGACCAGCATAAGGAGCATGGTAAGACCAACCAATGGCCTGCTTTAAGTAATTAGGAGCACGATCATCTAACTTACGTCCTAGTGATAAAAGTGAATACCACTGCTTTAATGTATCTTTATCGGTATTTTTAATCGTGTATCTTTTTGCAACTTTCATAAGCATATCAACCTCAGGGGATGTAAATATTTGAAGACTCTAAAACTATAAATATATTTACGAAAGTGCAATATTTTCCAACAAAATTCTACTGTTAACGCGCTGTTCATGAGCACTATGTATAGCAAAACCAATCTCGCTCAGGTATAAAAGTCTCGAACAAAACTTATGGAGGAATTTATGCCAGTAGCTAATTATGAACAGTACTGCCAAATGCTTGATAAAGCAGCTAAAGGTGGTTACGCATTTCCAGCAATTAACGTCACTTCAACCTCAACTGCCAATGCTGCCATCAAAGCATTTGGTGACATGAAAACAGATGGAATTATTCAAGTCTCTACAGGAGGCGGAAAGTTTGCTAGCGGACAAGGCGTAAATGATATGGCCATTGGTGCTATCTCTCTTGCTCAACACGTCCATCTTGTGGCCGAAAAATATGATATTTGTATTGCCCTTCATACTGATCACTGTCACCCAGAACATGTTGATTCTTTCATGATTCCTCTTATTGAAGAAACAGAAAAGAGAAGAGCTGCTGGACAACCAAACCTTTTTAACTCACATATGTTTGATGGATCAGTTCTACCATTAGATGAAAATATTGCGATCGCTAAAAAACTTTTAGAAAGATGTGCTAAAAATGAAATCATTCTAGAAGTTGAAACCGGCGTTGTTGGTGGAGAAGAAGATGGGGTGAATAATGAAGATACTCCAGCAGATAAACTTTATACCACTCCAGAAGAAATGGTAAAAATGTCTAAAGAACTTCTTCCATTAGGACGCTTTATGTATGCGGCAACTTTTGGAAATGTTCATGGTGTTTACAAGCCAGGTAACGTAAAGCTTCGTCCTGAAATTTTAAGAGATGGACAAGATGCTGTTGAAAAAGAGCTTGGTAAAGAGGCACGTCACTGGCTTGTTTTCCACGGTGGTTCTGGTTCAGAACTTTCAGATATTCATGAAACTCTTACTTATGGAGTTGTTAAAATGAATGTTGATACTGACACTCAATATGCTTATACCAGACCAGTAGTTGATCATATGTTCAAGCATTATAATAAAGTTTTAAAAGTTGAGGGTGAAGTTGGAAATAAGAAATTCTACGACCCAAGAGCTTGGTCAAAAGCTGCTGAAAATAGCATGACTGAAAGAATTATCGCTTCCATTAAAGATCTAAAGTCAGAAGGCAAATCAATTCTTCTATAAATGTGAATTGTAATTCTTACTCAATAACATTTAATAAAAGCCTTTCTCTGTTATAAACCCCATGGGAGTTATAAAGTGAGAGAGGCTTTATATGAAACATTTCTTTTTAATTTCATTTGTATTATCAAATTTTCTTACAAGTATTCATGCTCATGATCTAGATATTTATGGAGGTAGCGTTGTCGATAAAAAAGGTCGTCGTTTAGTAGCGACTTGCTTAAATCTCAATGATGACAAATGTACTGAGTTCTCCTTCTATTATTACGATCGTCCTGAAAGGGCCGGTGAAAAGACTCTAACTATTGATATCGATGATTTAGACTTAAGTAAGATTGCAAACTTCACCGCGGGACGTATGAATAGAGCTTCAAATGATAAATATGCAGATGCTCATTATTACCTTAGAACTAAGGCCTACAATAGAATTAAGGAACGTAAACCTTTTGGTGTTACTAGTTACATAGGAGCTTCAGCCATTGATTTAGCAAAATCACCCGTTGTTTGGACAACACGAATTCTACAGGCACTGCTGATCGACACAAGAAACCCTGCTCGAGCAAAGAAAGCAATGAGGTTTATCATGAACCCTAATAAACGCGGAAAAACAAAGAAAATGAGCAAGAGGCTTCTTCCTCTGCTTAGAAATGGAATGAGAGATTTTAAAAATAAACGCTAAATCTTGACCTAGAGCAATGTGCTTTTGCAGCATCCACAGTACTTTCCTCTCACTGAAACAAATCTAAATCTGGGAGGATTTATGAAAAAGATATTTATTTTAATGACGGCTATCCTTACGCTTCTATCAACAAACACATTTGCCAATATAGATGATGTTTTTGGTGGAGTTGTAAAAAGTGGCAAGGAAAAGCTTTATGTTGTTTGTACTGAATACAACCAAGAAACCTGTGTGGCCTTCGATATTAATGTTGATAGTGGAAATGATTTCTATACCCTTACAAGTCTCTACCAAGTGAATCCTGCGGACTTATCCAAAGAAGCAAGAGATGCTTCAAATGATAGACTTAAGGATACATATCGTACGATTGGTGCTATTGGAATGCTTCCTGGTTTTGCCCTCATTTGGACTGGTAATGGACTTGGAGTTCCGGTTTTTGCAGCAGGTGTTGTCGTTGATGTTGTGAAAGCACCAATTGTCTTTGTTGGATATCTTGCTCATTCGATTCTTGATCTTGGTGGAAAGAGAAGAATAAAGAAACTTTTCAATCACCTTTTTGATCAAGATGCTAAAGGAAAAACAAAGAGAACAAGAAGAAGATACTTCAAATCAATGAAAGAAACTGCGTACGCTATTCAAGGAATATTGAGAGAGGTTCATAGTGAAACATGACCCAGTGAATACTGGGTCTTTTTTTATTTGAAGCGCTTGATATAACTACAACGCTGGCAAAGCTCTTCAACTAAGACATGATTTTCAAATCCAATTTTCATATCCTTTGCCATTTTAGATTCTAAAATATTTTCAAGGCCGTCATCCAGACAATTTCCAAGTTTTAATATTTTTTGATCATCCAAACAACAAGGAACAACTGTTCCATCAGCATGGATAGCAATGTGATCTTTAAGGGCATTACAACGGCCAACCTTACCTTGCAGAGGCAATTCCATTCGTGGCCATTCAAAACGAGAATCAAAATGAAGGTAGAGCATAGGTGCAATTTTCTTAGACTTTATTCCCCCAACATCAACACTTCTCTTAATATTAATCTGTAGTGAGTTCTCAAAGAACTGAAATACTTTTTCGTTCTCATTATTATTTTCTTTATTGCCTTCTTGGTCATCTAAGTTCCAAAGTCTAAGGTTTATATAAAGATCAGGTCTTCTCTTACTTGCTGTCTTAATAAAAGTATCAATCATAGTTAAGTAATCAGAAAAATCTTTATTTGGATAATTATCCATATAACTTTGAAGTGAGATATTTACTTGTCTGACAATTTTAGAATTAAAAATTAGTTCTGAATGTTTTGAAAGTAAAACACCATTAGTTGTAATCTGAATAGGACAGTTTTCTTTTGCAGAAAGCTTTAGTATTTCATCAATTCTAGGATGGGCCAAAGGCTCCCCCATTAGATGAAGGCAGACTTGATTCGCTAATGGAGATGATTGCGCAATAATTTTAGAGAAATTTTCAACAGGCATAACATCTGAATCACGTTGATCAATAGGACAAAAGGAACAATTAAGATTGCAAATATTGGTAACTTCAATATAAATCCTACTAAATCGCTTTGTCATAGTGACTATTATATAGCTTTTCTCCACTAAAATAGCACCTTTTTTCCGCTTTCAAGCCTTAAGGCCAATTGCACTGAAGCAACGATTCTCATTACCGATAAGTAACTAAAGGAGAACAGGATGTTCAATTTAGTCTACAATTTCAATCATATATTTAATTTTAGAGGTCCAATGCCAGCACTAAGCTTAATTTGGAAACTTTTTAGAGATATTAGATTACCTAAAGGAGTCAGTGAAATATACCACCTGACTTGGAAAGAAATTAAAGCTCTAAATGAATATCATAACCAAGAAGTTAAAGAGAACGAAGCAGCAGATAAGAAACTTTTAAAAGCCAGTACTCTTAGTTACTACCCAAAAGAAGTATGTCAGATAACTCTTATCAATTCTCAAAATGAAATCATTGAAAGTAAAATCTACAGAGGATCCATGCGTGGTTACCTTCCTACTCAGAACTTTAAAAAGGCCATGGCCAATTTAATTTTAAAGGCTCGCCAACGTGGGATTACCATTGAAGAAGTTGTCATCTCCCATACTCACCCATCCATTGAAGTTCTTGCCATGAAAGATGATGGTGAAGGGATTTATATTAAAAATGGATTAAGTGAAGCTGATATAAAATTTGGTCAGCATATCGCAGAGTTTAGCCCTTACCCTGTTAGGATAAAGGCCATTACTCCGGCAGCAAATTATTCAATGATCTTTTAGTTGCTTCGTCTAACTATTTAAAACGTTATCAGCTCTTTCATAAACATTCTTTGAAATTCCTTTATGATCAACAATCTTTTCCAATTGAGTTTTCATAAGGGCCTGAGCACGACTTGGCATTCTCTTGTAGTCATTAAAAGAAGTCACAATTCGACTAGCAATTTGTGGATTAATACTATCTAGCTTAATAATTTTATCGGCCACTAGTTCGTAACCTCTTCCTGATTCATGATGGAATTGAACCTTATTACTTGAAAAGGCCCAGTAAACAGAGCGTACAAGATTTGGAACATTCCAATTAAAGACAGCGTCTTTTTCAAGCTCTTGAACTTTATCATAAGTAGAATCGAGCGAACTTGAAGATAGTGCTGATAACCACTTTTGAATAACAAGAGTATCCCCTTTCCATTTCTTATAAAACTTATCGATAGCAACTGGAGTTCTCTGATCATCAAGATTACAAATAATTGAAAAAGCTGAAATTTCGTCTGTCATATTATTCGCTTGTTCAAATTGATCAAAAACAAGAGTTTTCTGAGAGTCCATCTTCGAAATATATCCTAGAAGAGTGTTCTTTAAAGACCTTTTAGCAATTGAATCTCCATCCAGATTGTATTCTTTTAATTCATTAACAAGAGACTGATAAAGATTAATGATGGAACTCTCAAGCTTGGTAGCAATAAGGGCCCTTAGCTCACTTCTGGCCTTATCAACTTTATGAACTTCTAAAACTTCTTTAGCTTGAAGAAGAATGGTAAGAGAAGGAGTTGATAAACAAAGGGCCTTGATCCCTGCTGGTAAATTCTTATCATTTAAAAGCAATTCAAAAGATTCAAAGTATCTCGAATCAACTTCTCTACCTTCTAATATATCATCAATCATTTTTTTCGCTAAAACTTGAGTGGCTTCATAGCGATTGAAAGCATCCGATTCATTTGCCATTAAGAAAAGGTAATCTTCTGTCGTATATGGAACGATGAGCTTAATTGGAGCAGTAAAGCCTCTATTAAGGCTTGGAAGAGCTCCTTCATTTGCCTTAATCGAAAATGTTTCTTTTTTCTTTCTTATATGAAGAACTCCATTATCTAATTGAGGTTGCTCTCCATTTTCAGAAGCCAGATCTAATTTTAAAACGGAGCTTCCATCTTTTTCTAAGAGTGCTACTCCAAGTGGAAAGTGATAAGCTTCTTTTACTGGCTGATTAGGTGTTGCAGGAGTATTTTGTTCAACAGTAAGTAAAATACTTCCTTCTTTGTATTCCCAATTAACAGTGACTTCAGGCGTGCCCGCTTGTTTATACCAATTTTTAAATTGAGTAAGCTCAAGATTATCATTGGCAACACTCATTGCATGAAGAAAGTCTTCAGTAGTTACAGCTTGTCCATCAAAGAGCTCAAAGTACTTATCCATTCCCTTTCTAAAACCATCACGACCAAGAAAAGTACGAATCATACGAATAACCTCTGCCCCTTTTTCATAGATAGTAGCGGTATAGAAGTTATTAATTTCCATGTAGTGGTCAGGCTTAATTGGATGAGCATTTGGACCAGCGTCTTCTACAAACTGATGACCACGAAGACGTGCTACATCTTGGATACGCTGAACGGTTCTATCATTAAGATCAGATGAAAACTCTTGATCTCTAAAAACAGTTAAACCTTCTTTAAGAGTGAGTTGAAACCAATCACGACATGTGATTCTATTTCCTGTCCAGTTATGGAAGTACTCGTGACCTACTACTGATTCAATACCAAGAAAGTTATCATCAGTTGCTGTTTCTGGATTAGCAAGCACGTAGACACTATTAAAAATATTAAGACCTTTATTTTCCATAGCGCCCATATTAAATGAGTCCACTGCAACTATCATATAGATATCAAGGTCGTACTCAAGACCAAAAGTATCTTCATCCCACTTCATGGATTTATTAAGAGACTCCATGGCATGAAAACAACGAGACTCATTTCCTTTGTCACAGTAAATTCTGAGATCAATTTTTCTATTATTCATTGTTGTGTAAGTATCTTGGATCATACCTAGGTCACCGGCTACAAGAGCATAGAGATAAGCCGGTTTTAAGAATGGATCCTCCCATTCAACCCAATGCCTTCCATTATCAAGATCACCTTCACCTACTAGATTTCCATTAGAAAGAAGAGTCGGAAAGAGCTTCTTATCGGCAATGATCTTTGTGGTAAATTTGGCCATGACATCAGGACGATCCATGAAGTAAGTAATTCGTCTGAAACCTTCAGGCTCGTTTTGTGTACAAAAAATATCACCTGACTTATACAAACCATCAAGCGCAGTATTTGCTGTTGGATCAATTTCGTTATTGATGACAAGCTCAAAAGAATCAGGAGCATTTAAAATTGTTAGTGTGTCTTCTTGTAAATCATATTGAGAGCTATCAAGAACTTTACCGCTAACTTCAGCCGATACAAATTTAAGTTCTTCTCCATTTAGTAAAAGATCATTCCCTTCTTTTGAGTCACTATTTTTCTTAATTTTCATCTTAGTCGTTACTTTCGTAGCTGTATCATGAAGATCAAAAGTTAGGTGAATGGTCTCAATTAGAAAGTTTGGTACCTTGTAATCTTTTAAATAAATAGTTTTTGGTGCTGGTTCTTTCATTAATTATCCTTCAAAAAAGTCTTAAAATGCTGGAAAGTATGCCAATTTCGTCCCAATTTGTCAGGTTTTTGCCCAAATAACTAGATTTTCCAACTAATTTTTCCGCTTGGAGTTATCCCAACTTTTGTTTAAAATGATATTAACGATATTTTAGATACTTAGGAGTATTTTTGCCCTATGGCAACAAAAGACGCTAATCAAAAACATTACTTTACGCCCGTAGATGACGAAGAGAAGTTCTCTATGATGGAGCGTGCTTGCGAAGATAAATGGAAAGTCTTCCTTTGGATTCAAGGTAAGAGTGACAAAGATGTAGAAGAGTTTGAGTGTATTTCCTTTGATACCGAGAATAGTCGTTTGAATTTAAAAAGTTCCGGCGGACTTCTTGCGAAAATTGGAACCAGTAAGAAAGCGGGTAAAGAAGTTTTTATGAAAATTGGTGAAGGAAAGTCTCAATACTTTACCTACTCTGCCCTCACTTATAGCAAAGAAAAAAAAGAATATTTTGTTGTTTTAAATAAAGATATGTTTAAAACCCAACAAAGATCAAACTATCGTCTAATGGCCAGTCGCTTTATTAAACTAAAGTTTAAAATTGATGATGATCATATTCTAGACGGACTTGATGTAAGTGCTGGAGGAACATCATTTGTCATTAATGACCCCGAAGAAAATGAAAAATATGCAAAGGACGCTGAGTTTCCAGATTGTGAACTTCATTTCAATGGAAAGAAATTTGCTATTCCAAAAGCAAAGATAGTAGCACAATTCCCTGAAAAAGATAAGGCCGGTAACCCTACTGGTAAAATGTGTGCAGGAATAGCCTTCATGGATTTAAGCTCTAGAACTGAGGAAGACCTCTTCATCCATATCAATGGCGAGGCCAGAGCGGAAGAAATGCGTAAAAAGTTAGCAAAGCCAAAAGACTAATTATTTCAATACTTTAAACCCTATTAATTTTTCACATCTAGCTAACAATAGTTGACGTATCTAGTCTAAAGCGATATGAAACTTAGCACAAAACTTTAATTATCTTAATCTCACTTGGATGAAAAATGGACATTAGTACGCTGCGCGGATATCGGATGATGCAAAAGGTTAATCACATGCGTGAAAATAACCTCTACCCTTTCTTTAGATCAATTGAAAACAGTGAAGGAACAGTTGTTAACGTAGAAGGTAAAGACCAAATCATGATTGGTTCTAACAACTACTTAGGCTTAACTCACCATCCTCATGTTGTTGAAGAAGCAAAAAAGGCCATTGATATTTATGGAACTGGTTGTACAGGTTCAAGATTTTTAAATGGAAACTTATCCATACACGAAGAATTAGAAGAGAAGCTCGCCAAGTACTTAGGTCATGAAGCAGCTTTAATTTTTAGTACTGGGATGCAAACAAACCTAGGCTCCATATCAGCAGTATGTGGTCCGAAAGATTGTCTCATCTTTGATAGTGAAAACCATGCAAGTATCGTTGATTCTTCAAGATTAGCTCTTGGTCCAACATTTAAATACAAGCACAATAATATGGAATCTCTAGAAGAGGTTTTAGAAGAAAACATTAGTCGATTCAAAAATGTTTGGATTGTTGCAGACGGTGTTTTCTCAATGACTGGTGAATTATTAAAAATGCCTGAGGTTATTGCCCTTGCTAAGAAATACGGAGCACATGTTTATATTGATGATGCTCACGGTATTGGCGTCATGGGAGACCGTGGCCGTGGGACAATGAACTTCTTTGATGTTACTGACGATGTTCAATTAAACATGGGTACATTTTCAAAAAGTTTTGCATCAATTGGAGGCGTGATCTCTGGAAAAGCGGACCTTGTTGATTATATAAAACATAATGCGAGAAGTTTTATGTTCTCTGCCTCAATGGCACCATCAGCCGTTGCAACTGTGTCTGCATGCCTAGATGTTATTATGAGCGATGAGCCTATTCATGAAAATTTATGGGCCAATGTTGGATTTATAAGAGAAGGCTTCAAAGATATCGGTTTCTACACGTACAACTCTCAAACACCAATCATTCCGATCTTTATTGGTGATGAAATGAAATCATTACAAGTAACAAACTATCTAATGGATAATGGAATTTTTGCAACTCCAGTTCTTCCACCTGCTGTTCCTAAGGGTGAGGCCTTAATCAGAACAAGTTATATGGCGACACATAACAAAGAAGAGTTAACAAAAGTTTTAGAGGTCTTTGCTAAGGCCAAAAAAGAATTCGATATTCCTGCTACATTTCATTAAAAGGTTTAAAATGTCTGATGTAAAAATTGTACCAGTACGAACATCAAAACAGCTTAAAGATTTTATTCATACCCCATGGAATCTATACCAAGGTGATGAAAAGTGGGTACCACCCCTTAGAATGGCCGTTGCTGACTTATTAAAACCAAAACATCCCTTTTATGAAACAAGCGATATGCAAAACTTTGTCGCTTACCAAGGAAAAAAACCAATAGGTAGAATTTCTGCTGTATGGAATAAAAACCATAATGATTTTCACGAAGAAAAAAGAGGTTTTATTGGCTTTACCGAATTTCCAAACGATCAAGGAATAGCTCAAAAGCTCTTTGATACTGCTGAAAAATGGCTTAAAGAAAAAGGAGCCAATTGTATCCTTGGACCAATGAACCCATCGACAAATTATGAGTGCGGAACACTTGTAGAAGGTTTTGAAGATCCAGCTCAAATCATGATGACTTATAACCAACCTTACCATGATGACTTATATAAAAAGAATGGTTATACAAAAGCAAAAGATCTCATCGCTTATCGCCTAAAAACAGAATTTGATATGCCAGAGATTATCAAAAGAATTGCTGATAGAACTGAGAAAAAAGAAAAAATCACTTACCGTCATGCTAAGAAGAAAAATTGGGATGCAGAAGTGGATCTCATGCATGAAATTTATAACGATGCCTGGGAAAAGAATTGGGGCTTTATCCCAATGACTCCCGCAGAGTTTCTACATACAGCAAAAGATCTTAAAACAATTATTGATGAAAAACTTATTATTATTGTAGAAGTAGACAATAAACCTGCTGGCTTTATCGTAACTCTTCCAGATCTTCATCAAGTATTGAAGAAAATTCCAAATGGTAAATTACTTCCAACTGGATTATTTAAACTCTTAAACCAAAAGAAGTATGTCAATAGATGTAGAGTTATCACCTTAGGTATGAAAAAAGAGTTTAGAAAAAAGGGTTTAGAGACACTCCTTTACACCAAGGCCCATCAAGTAATTAAAGAGCAAGGTTACGGTGAAATTGAAATGAGTTGGATTCTTGAGGACAACCTCAATATGAATAAACCCCTCATTAGAATGGGTGGAGAGCCTTATAAGAAATATCGTATTTATCAAAAAGAAATCTAATGAAAGTATTAATAACAGGTTCTACAGGGTTTGTTGGCAGCCACTTAAGTGACTTACTAAGCGAAGCAGGACATCAAGTATATTCCCTTGCAAGAAATCCAAATAAATTCTCGGCTTTTAATGTTCAAGGGACAATGATTAAAGGCGACCTACCAAGTCAGGGAGATATCGGATGGATTGACGAACTCCCATCTGATTTGGATGCCGTTGTCCATACGGCAGGAGTCGTTCATTCATTTAACGAAGACCTTTTTACCAATGTAAACGCTCTTGCCACAAAAAATTTAATAGAAAATTTGAGGTCTAAATATAGCAATTTAAAATTTATTCTTGTTTCATCATTAGCAGCAGTTGGTCCTAGTTCAAAAGGAAAACTTCATACTGAAGAATGCTCAACTCATGCAATAAGTCGGTATGGAAAATCAAAGCTGAAAGCAGAAAAATACTTGGAAGACCTCGCTCCAAAAGAGTGGAGTACATCTATTATACGACCGCCAATGGTTATTGGACCACGAGATACTGGTGTGCTCGATGTTTTTAAAATGGTTAACTCCAGATTTGTTCTCTTTGCTGGCCTCAATGCAAAAGCAAAAGAATATAGTTTTATTTGTGTCTACGATCTCATTCAAGTAATCAAGAAAGCTGTTGAAACACAAGAGAAGATGCATAATGAATCTTTTTTTGCTTCTCACCCACAGGTGATTACCATGGAGTTGCTCATCGATATGATCAAGTCCACGATGAATAAATCAACTCTTAATCTAGTGGTTCCCTTTTCCTTTGTAAAAGTACTGGCCCATACAATAGATACTGCGAGAAAAGTTATTCCAATAGAGTTTAGACTTACTCCAGACAAACTCTACGAATTAGAACCTGATAGCTGGACCTGTAGTGGACAAAAATCTGTAGAGTTACTTAATATGAACTATGAATGGGATTTATATAAAACAATTAAAGTGACATATGAAGACTATAAAGAAAGAGGCTGGCTATAAACGTAAGTTATTTTTCTTCATTCTTTTCTTCATTATCTTTTTCATTGGCCATTTGAATATATTCATTCACCTTTCTTCTAAGTGCACTCTTTTCACTTTCTCCAATGCAGTGTATGACCGCAAGGTACTGATTCATACTGTCTAGACACCATTCTGGATCATCAATCTTCTCTAGTACTGTAATAGAAAAGTTAAACGGTTTCTTAATATTATATGGTGCTAAAAAAGATAGTTCTTCATGACATTGGAAAGTTAAATAGGCTTCTGTAATCGTATTTAAGAAAATTTTAAAATCATAATCAATATTGCTTTCACTTCTATTCTTAGGAATATAAACTCTACGTTCTTTGTTATGATACGAGTCTGATTGATTGTGAGACTTCTCTCTACCTCCAGACTTTGTATAGACCTCACATAAATTTAAAACCAGATCTAATTCAAAATCTTCAGTATGAGCAATAATTTTTTGGTATTGAAAATGTTCTTTAAGTTTCTCAGTGTCCCAGTGAGAGTTAAATACCACGATAAATGGTAAATGATTTGGGTGTTTTTCAATAGATTCAATGAGGAGTGAAAGATCTCCTTCTGAGCCTTTTGGGCACTGGATCGCGACAACACCAGGCATTTCACGATCGATAACATCTGGTGTTTCTTCTAGGCTAGAATACACTCTAATAGAATAAGGATAATGATCAAGTGGAATTTTTGATTGCTCAAAAATACGTAATTCATGATCTATCACAAGTAGCTTTGTTCTCTTCGGCACAGAGCTATGAGGATATGTATCAAAAAACTTTTCAATTTGTTTTTTCCTATTAGCAACAACTTCTTTTTGATGTTCAAGTCTCCATTTTTTATCTTTTTCCGACTCTTCTCCAATTATCTTAACGACTGGTTCAAAATGAAAAGATAGGTCTGAAGAATATTTATAATGATAATAGAAATTATTATTTAGTTTTCTTTTTATTTTATAATGAGTGATCGGAAATATTTTTCCAAAATAAGTTTTTAATTGGAAAGGTGCACTTACACAAGGATACAAGTCGTGTTCTACATGTACATAATCAGGTGTAATGAAGCCAACCTTCATCTGATGTTGAACATTTATTTCTACATTGAAACATTTCTCAGCTTTGGCAAATTCACGCATACTAAATTTAGCACGGGTATAGAGTTGCATTGCATGGTGAACTACGTCACCAACTTCTCCAGACTTTATATGGCTTATGGCCACTCCAGTAATATTACCTTCATCTATTAGTTTCTTTGTTGAAAGAAAATCCCAAAGACCAATTACAGACTTTACTGAAGGAATAGCACGATGAATTGTTCTCGCTACAGTTAATACTTTTTCAGGTAGCATTCCATAATCTAAAAAGACAATATTTGTATTAAATTTCTTTATTTCTATAACCACTTTATGAAATTCTTCTACATCATCTGGAAATTGCTCTTTGTACTGAAATTCTTCTCCAGAATATTCTGACTCAAATACTTCTTTGATTGTTTGATAATATCCTGAATCTTTTCCTAAGAAAAATACATTGGCCATAAAGATATTTTAAGATGAATACAAAAAAAAAGATACTTTAAATTAGAAAGTCCAAGATAGTTTTGGTCCTACAGAGTTTTGGTATCTAAGAAGTGAAAGGGAGGCATCGTTTTCAAATACCCAGCGATAAAATGGGTGATTTTTTTTATAGCCTGCAGCTTTCCTCACCCCTTCACTGGCCCAAGCACTTAGAAAAAAGCTCATGGTAATATCTGATAACCAGTGCTTATTATCTTGCATTCTTTGCATACTCGACATGATGGTTAAGACAAAAGGAGCTGTAGCGTAAGCTGGCCCATAAAATTGTAGCGTTTTAAAAAAGAGGGTCATATATGGGACAACATGACCACTTGGCCAACTAGACTTTTCTCTAAACTCAGTTTCCCAAAAACTCTCATCTCCAGTAACTGGTCTCGAGTGAACATAGAAGTAACTCATGATACCAGTTTCTGCCAGAGTTAAATACATTGCAGCCAGATACTCTTTAGCAAATTGAATATGATGATCATTATTATTTTTACGGCCATAGTAATAAAAACCAATAGGTATAACTGGAAAATTAAAGATAACTCCAGCATCTCCAACATGATCAACAATATTTTTTATCTCTGTTCCACCATAACGAGCTTGAATTCTCTTATCATTTTCAAAAGAATACCAAACAACAGGAGCGGCTGCGGCTGCATAGGCAAGATTACTCTTTGTTTGAAACTGAGTGTAAGAGCCCTTTGCAAAAAGTGAGACTGTTTCTTTAAAGTCTATCCAAGTTTGAGACTCATCCTCTGCTTTTTTGCTTTCACTTGCAGATATAGTTATAGATAGAAAAAAAGAAAGTAATAAACATTTATAAGACATTATTTTTGATCTTTCTTTGGGCCAGTCACAGTATTAAAAACATAATCCCATAAAGGATTAGATACACCATATTTGCTATGCTCTTTAGCATGATGATGTCTTAGATGAAATTTTCTTAAGTATTTGCCAACGGGTGAGGTCATTGGAAAATGGTGAGTGGCATAGTGAATATAGTCATAACAAAGATAGCCTACAATAAAAAAGGCCATGAAAGCATCCATAAACTTTACTGGTATAACAAGTTGAAAGAAGCCCCAAAGTAACGCCATTAAAATAACTCCTGGAACAGGAGGCATCACTAGCCTAGTAGCATCATCAGGATCATCATGATGAATACCATGAAATAAAAAGATTAGCTTTTTTCCAATTTTTGATTTCGCTGGATAATGGAAAACAAAACGATGAACTGTATATTCAGTAAACGTCCATACTAAAATGGCTATAAAGAACCAAGTAACAAAGTCTAAAAAACTTAAGGCGTGAACAGTATAAGAACGCCATAACAAGTAACAGGTTACCGGCGACCACATAACGAGTGGAGTAATTGGATGCACATGTGTGATGGCCTCTAATAAGTCATTTTCAAATAGTCTGATAGAGCTATCTGTCTTTTTGTTCACTGTTTATTCCTTGATCTAATTATTGCACCAAGCTATAACAAAATTATTAGCTTGTAAATCTACAAATCAGTCAATAAAACTAGATGTACAACAGGTTTTATTATGATTCTGAGGAGCTTATGAAAAGTATCATTCTTATAGGGCTTATTCTCCTAATTAACGCTACGCGCACTAATGCAGGAGCTCCTCTTCACCTTCTTTCTAACTCCCAAATAAAAGATCTAGAAGAAAATAAAGTTATTGTTCTAAAAGAAAAAGTTGAAAATAAGATATGGCCTCGACTTAAAATCTTTGCACTTGTTAACTCCCAACCTTTAAATAGTATGGGAATCTTCGCAGCTTATGATTATCAAAAAAATTACGTTCCTAAACTTGCTAGAAGTAAAGTTGTTGAACAGCCAACTGCAACCAATGTTCTTGTTGAGTATGAGTTGGAAATGCCTTGGCCACTTTCAAATGGCGTCTACGTCCATGGCCACCATTTAAAAAAAATTAAAGATGGTTATGAGGTGGAATGGTATCTTGTGAAATCGACATCTGCTGACTCTGTTAATGGTCGTGCTAGTTTTACAAACTATAAAAATAAAACTCTGATGTACTATGTCTCCTTAGTTGAGCCTAAGAGTATTTTTGCTGGAGTCTTAAGAAAGCTTATGGTTAATGACGTTGTTAAAACCATTAAGGCCATTATTGCTGAAATTGAAAAGGTTGAACAAAGTAATCCAAAATTAAAAGAGAAATACTCTCTTAAAATTAAAAACGCTTTAGTCGGAAAAAAGTCTTACTAAAGCATTTTAATTAAATTCAGTGAGTATGTAATATCGGCTATTTACGATATACCGTCATGAAACCACCATCAAATAACTAATATCGGTTTATAAATCAGTAATGAATTGTAAGAAAAGAGTTCTTATATAATAACCAAGTTACCTATAAAATTTTAATACAGAGACAAAAACGCATATGAGATTATATTGGCGATTGAAAAATGGATTTTGAAGTCGCCTTTTTAGTTTTAACTTTTCCTTTATCTAAATTTTTTCTTAATTAAATTCTGAGCTCCTAAAACAACTGATGCAACTCCTTGCCCTGGAAATATATTATCACCCAGTAAGTAAAAGTTCTCTCCAAGAATATTTGGTTTAGGGAATAATAAAGGATGATTCTTTAAGACATGTGGAATGCCTCCAACAAGTCCTTCTTCCCTAGAGGTAAAACGTTTAAAGGTACGAGGTGTTCCCATTTCAAAAAACTCAAAAGATTCTGTTTTAATATTTGGAAAGTACTTCTTTAAAATAACGAGAAATTTTTCTTTCAATTTTTTCTTAAATTTTTCATAGTCCTCTTCGTTCATCTCTAAGTTAAAATTTTCGATATGAGTGGATGACGTTAAAGTAATCTTTCCCTTGGGGGCTTTGCTATTATCGTCGTGTCTTGAAAAGCTAAAGAAAAGGCTACCACCAATATCATCAAGTAACTCTCCTTTCTTAAGATGTACTTGGTGATAAAGACTTTCTTCTGGTAGCAAGAAATCGTCCATTCCAATATAGAATGTAAGAGCACTATATTTTCCAACAAATTTTTTCGAAATCTTTGAAAGTTTTCTATCTTGATAAAGCTTTGCAGTATTAACTAAAGGTAATGTGCTTATGACAATATCAAACTCATCATCTCCTTTATTACTAGTAATTCTATAGAGACCTTTGCTTTTTATTATCTTTTCAACTTTAGTTCTAGTTTGAATATCAACGCTCAACTCTCTTGCTTTTTTTTCAATTAAATTTAAGACATTTGAGATCCCACCCATGGGATAAACCATATCCTCTGGGTAAGTAAGACCAATAGTCGCAATTAAAAAATTAACATCATGACAGTGTGCTTGCGTACTGATGATCAACTGCTCATCAAGAAACTTAATGTAAGATTCATCGTAAATATTATGAAAGTCTAAGAATTTTTTCATAGTCCAAAAAGAATTGAGACCTAGCAAAAGAGGGTCCATTGAAAAACTAAGTGACTTAGTAAAAATATTTTCAATGAGATCAGTATTTTTCCATAACCTATCAGAAAGTCCAAAAATTTTTTCCCAGATAAGTCGATGATCAATGTCAGGCCAATGCCTCTCTAATTCTTTTATCCATTTTTCTCTATTCTTATACCTAAATATTTTCTTATCACCTGAATAAATGGTCATCGGTGTTTCTAAGTTTTTTGTATCTACGTGAATATCAAAATCATTTAAGAATTTAGTCAGTGGACTCAGCTCACTCATAGGGCTCAAGGTTGTAGCACCTACATCAAAAATATACTTTGCTCGACGAAAGAAACCACCACAGCCACCAATGTGAGTATGGGACTCAAACAACACAACTGAGTGTCCTTTTTTGGCCAGAAGTGTGGCACTGGCAAGGCCTGCGGCCCCACCACCAATGATAGCGATTCTTTTCATAAAATAATATTATATGAATCCTGTAATTTTAAATAGTTATGTATAGCATTTTCCATCCCTAAAGCTCAGTTTTTTAGTCCTAAATACCGATAATTATAGTGGAAAGGCATATTTATTTGTCATATTTTCAATCAGCATTTTTTAAGTGAATGCCTAGGTAATTGAAATAACAAGAAAGCAAATAGAAATCATTTCCAGTGATATTCTTAAAAACAACTATTTAGGTAGGTAAATTGAGAAATCGAAACGCTGTTTCACTTTTCATTTATGAAAAATTGATTTCATTATCAAGACTATTTCTTATTACCCTATTCATAAGTTCTTGTATGCAAGGTGGAGTAAAGCAGGCCAAAAAATCAGAAGGCGCTTCTACTCCAGCCGCTCCCTCAGTGGCCTCAGTCTCACCAAGTAACGGATTAAATACTGGAGGCTACTCCCTTTCTATTACAGGTACTGGATTTACTTTTGGTGCCACAGTCCAAATTGGAACAACTGATTGTCCAAATGTTTCTTTTATCAACAGTAACCAAATTACATGTAATGTGAACTCTGGAACTGTTGGAACCTATGATGTTACTGTGACCAATCCAGATAACCAGGAAATGATTTTAGCAAATGCCTTTACCTATCGTTACCCTACTCCAAATATAACTTCAGTATCACCCACTTCTGGATCAACTCTTGGTGGAACAACTTTAACTCTAACAGGTGTTGCCTTCAGAAGCGGTGCTACCGTAACTGTTAATGGTTCAACTTGTAATACTGTCACGATTGTTTCTTCAACTTCTGCAACCTGTGTAACATCAGCAAGTGCAGCAGCAACTGGTGATATTGTCATTACAAACGATGATGGAGAAATAGGAACTCTGACTAATGGATACACCTATCAACCTCCTCCGACGGTTACAGGTGTTAGCCTAAATTCTGGTCCAGTTATAGGTGCCGCTAACGTAACAATTACTGGTACCGGTTTTTTAACAGGAGCAACAGTAGACTTGGGTGGGAGCAATTGTAATGGTGTTATCGTTGCAAGTTCAACCTCTCTAACTTGTACCACTAACGCTCATGCAGCAGGACTTGTAACAGCAACTGTAACAAATACAGATACCCAAAGTGGATCGCTAGCAAATGCTTATGAATATAGAGTTGCACCTACCGTTACTGGAATTGCTCCAACAAGTGGACTCTCTCAAGGGGGGACCGGTGTAACTATTACCGGAACAGGTTTTGTAACAGGTGCTACCGTATCCATTGGTGGCACAACTTGTACTAGTCCTGTCGTAGGAAGTGCAACCTCCATAACATGTACTGCGGGAGCAAGTGCTGCTGGAACTTATGATGTAGTTGTTACAAATCCAGACACACAAATAGGAACTCTTGCTGGTTCATTTACTTATATCGCAGCACCGACTCTAACATCTGTTACTCTTAGTGCAGGTCCAGTTGGTGGTGGAGCAACTATTAATTTAACTGGTACTAATTTTGTTTCCGGAGCTACTATTACAGTTGGCGGTTCTACATGTACAGTTCCGACTTTTGTAAATGCAATCTCAATGACGTGTGTAACTCCAGCACTGGCTGCAGGGACATACGACGTTGTGGTAACGAACCCTGACACTCAAACAGGAACACTTGTAAATTCTTATACAACTCAAGCCGCACCAACTGTCACTGCAGTAAGTCCGGTCACTGGTCCACTTGCTGGTGGAACAACAATGACAATAACAGGTACAAACTTTAGAACTGGTGCCTCGGTATCAGTCGTTGGAACATCATGTACCTCAGCTACAGTTGTAAATTCAACAACGATGACTTGTGTAACGGCAGCACGAACTGCTGGTAATGGAAATGTGGTCGTGACGAATACTGATGCACAAAGTGGAACACTTGCTAGTGCTTTTACTTACCAAGGTGCCCCGACTGTCACTTCAGTAGTTCCTTCAAATGGAGTGGACGATGGAGGAACAGCTGTCACAATCAATGGAACAAACTTTGCTTCTGATATTTCTAATATAAGTTTTGGAGGAAGTGCTTGTGCAAGTGTCGTTTGGGTAAACTCAACTCAACTAACATGTACAACGACAGCTCACGCTTCTGGCAGTGTCAGTGTTACAGCGACCAATCAAGATGGACAAACAGGAACACTGGCAGCGGCTTATACCTATGACCCTAACCCAACAATTACTTCTCTTTCTCCTAGTAACGGAGTTTACACCGGTGGAGATTTAATCACTGTAACTGGAACTAATTTTGTTAGTGGAGCAACTGTTGATCTTGGAGGAAGTGCTTGTACACCAGTTACTTTTGTTAGCTCTACTTCATTGACTTGTACCACCACTGCCCATGCTGCTGGAAGCGTAACGGCCACAGTGACAAACCCTGATGCCCAAACGGGAACACTTGCTTCGGCCTTTACTTTTGATCCTCCACCCACTGTTACAAGCGTAACAAATAGTGCGGGAACAAATTTAGGCGGAACATTGGTTACCATAACTGGTACTGCTTTTGTTAGTGGTGCAACCGTTGATTTTGGTGGAAGTGCATGTACGCCAGTAACATTTGTCAACTCAACCTCAATGACTTGTACCACCACTGCTCACGCAGTAGGAGCTGTGACGGTCACAGTTACTAACCCTGATACTCAAACGGGAACTCTTGCGTCTGGCTTTTCTTACCAACTGGCACCAACTCTTTCAAATGTAAGTCCTAGCTTTGGACCTTCAGCTGGCGGACAAACTGTAACTCTTACGGGAACAGGTTTTGTTGCAGGAGCAACTGTTGATTTCGGCGGAAGTGCTTGTACAGGAGTCAACGTTATTAGTGCGACTTCAATTTCTTGTATAACCGGTGCTCATGCAAATGGGGCTGTTTCCGTTACCATGACCAATGCCGATACTCAATTTGTTACTTTAGCAACGGGATATATTTACATAGCAGCTCCGACTGTTACATCTGTTGTTGCAAACTCTGGCCCTAACGCTGGAGGAACCGCAGTGACTATTACTGGTACAGGTTTTTTAGCTGGTGCCACTGTTGATTTTGGTGGAAGTGCTTGTGGATCTGTCGTGGTAGTTTCCTCAACTTCTATAACTTGTACGACTACTGCTCACGCTACTGGAGCGGTGACTGTTACTGTTACCAATTCAGATTCTCAAGCAGGAACATTGGCCAGTGGCTTTACCTATATTCCGGCTCCAACTGTAACCAGTGTTTCCCCTACTGCGGGAGCCCTTGCTGGAGGAACTGCCGTTACCATTACAGGTAGTGGTTATACGGCCGGTGCGACAGTTGATTTTGGTGGAAGTGCTTGTGGTGGAGTCACCGTTGTCAGTGCAACTTCAATTACATGTACGACCACTGCACACGCTGCAGGAGCTGTCACTGTCACGGTAACCAATACAGATACTCAATCAGGAAACTTAGCTACGGCCTATACTTATCAAGCCGCTCCAACAGTTAGTGGAGTTGCCCCAACAAGCGGAATTTTAGCAGGGGGAACGGCCGTTACCATAACGGGAACTGGTTATGTTACAGGTGCTAGCGTTAGTATAGGTGGTGTCGCTTGTAGTGGTGTTAATGTTGTAGGTCCTACAACGATTACATGTACAACTGGTGCCAATACTACTGGAGCTAAAACCGTTACTGTTACCAATGCCGATACACAGAATGGTTCTTTGGCCACGGCTTATACCTATGATCCTGCTCCTGGTGTAACTTCCGTTGCTCCAAGTGCAGGTGCACTAGCTGGTAGTACCACCATTGTTATTACTGGTACAGACTTTGTCTCTGGAGCCACTGTCACAATCGACGGTCTTCCATGTACCGGAGTCACTTTTGTTAATGCGACAACAATTAATTGTACAACACCAACTCATGCCGCAGGTTCGGTTAATGTCATGGTTATTAATCCTGATACTCAAGCAGGTACAGGTACTAATGTTTATACTTATCAACCTGCTCCAAATGTCACAAGTGTAAGTCCGAATGCAGGTGCTCTTGCAGGAGGAACAACAGTTACTGTTACCGGAACAAACTTTGTCGCCGGTGCGACAGTTGATTTAGGTGGAAGTAATTGTGGAACGGTTAATGTTACAAGCTCTACAACTTTAACTTGTATAACCACTGCTCACGCTGCTGGAGCCGTTACCGCAACAGTCACCAATGCAGATACACAAACTGGTAATGTGGCAACTGCTTATACTTATCAAGCAGCACCAACTGTAACGACAGTTACCCTTAATAGAGGTCCAACAGCTGGCGGTAGTGCGGTTACAGTTGCAGGAACAGGATTTTTAACTGGAGCGACAGTCGACTTTGGTGGTAGTGCCTGCGGAAGTGTTACGGTTGTGACAGCAAACTCAATTACATGTACCACCACTGCTCATGCAGCAGGAGCGGTCACTGTGACAGTAATAAATGCTGATTCTCAAAGTGGAAATCAAGCGAGTGCTTTTACTTATGATGCCCCTCCTACAGTTACATCCATTACTCCAAATAGCGGAATATTAACCGGCGGAACAGCTGTCACCGTAACAGGTTCAGGTTACTATGCTGGAGCAATTGTTGATTTTGGAGGTAGTGCCTGCGGTGGAATAACGGTAGTCAATGCTACAACGATCACATGTACCACAACGGCTCATGCTACTGGAGCAGTTACTGTAACGGTAACAAATGCAGATGCTCAAAGTGGAAACTTATCATCAGGATTTACCTATAGCCCGACACCTACTGTAAGCAGTGTTTCTCCAAATAGTGGTGCCACAACTGGTTCGACTTTAGTGACAATAACAGGAGTTAACTTTGTAAGTGGAGCAACAGTAGACTTTGGTGGAAGTGCCTGTACGCCAGTGACATTTAATAATTCAACATCACTGACATGTACGACGACGGCTCACGCAGCAGGTGCGATTACTGCCACGGTTACAAATCCAGATACACAAACAGGCAACCTTGCAAGTGCCTACACATATGCAGCAGCAGCAAATTTATCGTGGCAAGTTGGTGGTGCCTCCCCTACTCCGCCAAACCCAGATAATTACGGCCCACAATCAACGAATGTTACCCATACCTTTACTCTAGAAAATAATGGTGCTGTTACATCTGGAACGATCTCTACCTATATGGATGGAAGTGCTCCAGCAGCTTGGCTAGTGGGAACAGATAATTGTAATGGAACTACCTTAGCACCAGCAGCAACTTGCACAGTACAACTGACCTTCCTTGGAGCGTTCCTTGGTAGTGGTAGTTATAGTGCCAATATAAATGCCAATGCAACAGCAAGCGGGACAGCAGTCAATGCCGTACAAGCAACTGTTCCATAAGAGGGAACATATGAAGAAAAAGATGATTACTAATTTTTTATTACTATCAATTTTTTCATTATCTATAATGGGCAATGAAGATTTTTGTAAAGAGCAGGCCTTTAAATATGGTAATGCTCAGGGACACGATAAGGTATCTCATTCTTGTTATGACTTTGATTTAAGTAAAGCTCTACCAACTGCTAAAGATGAAAATGATAACATCAAAGTGATGGCCCACTCTAATAGAGTCTATGTAATTAATAAATTAAATAATAAGAAAGACTTTATTACAGGTATCTATACTAACTTGGAAAACTCCATTGCTGTTACGATTATAAAAGATAGAAATGAGATTGCAGTCTTACAAAAATCTGGAGATATTTTAATATTCTCTTCAATTATTACGGGAAATGTTGCTCCTTATCGAACAATTTCGGTAAAAGAACTACATGGATCTTCTGACATAGTTTATAAGAACTCGGAACTCGTGGTTCTTAATAATGAAAATAAAACCATTTTCCATTTTAATATTTTAGCTAACTCTAATGGTCGAGAAGGTCACAAGAAACTAGATCCGATTAAGACAATTTCAATTATTGATAAGAAGTATGTCAGCATAGAAGTCATTGATGGACATCTCTATGGAGTATCCAGCAATGATGAAAAAGAAAAAGTTAAGTAAATCAATCTAAGATTAATCAATCTTCGTTTTATAATCTACTACATTAGATAGAGTTAATGTAATTTCAAAGTCAGCACTTGAGATATAAGAACCTGAACTTTGAACACAAACAATATTCATCCAACCTGCAAGTTTAATAGTCTTAACTTTCCTATTTGATACAGGTCGTGATGTCCAATGGGGATTAAGAAGTTGAAATCCAGCAGGAAATCCCGTACCACATTTACTTTGAAGTTTTTTAAAGTCCCAAGCTTTCACTGTTAAAGATTGATTAAAATAAGTGACGAGTATACTTGTTCTAGAACTTAAAGTTCCATGGTTAAAAATTTCAACAGAAACACCGTTATTTCCAATTTCATAGAAGACCTTGTCTCTAGAGAATCGAGAAACTAATTCCATTTTTGCACCTAGATCATCTAGTCCTCGGTGACTTTTAATGCCTGCTTGATGCCCAAGTTCGTGAACAAGAACAGATAAAATATTGAAATTCACATCATTTTCAAACATTGAATAGATCATTGTTCTATTTAGAAATATTGGATATTTTGGATGAAAACCTGTTTTTGCAATTCGTATGGCTCCATCTTCATCTGAAGAAAAGAAGTCATTAGGGTTATTATCAATGTAGACAATATCAGCGGCATTATTAGTAATATTTTTAGCAATTCTTTCAAGCACTTCTTTTTCTACTTGAGTGAAGTAGATAATATCCTGATTAAGTGCTGACATGATAAAACTAGGAAGTGAGTTAAGATAGAATTGAACCTGACCTTCAATCTGTCCGCCACCGTTACCAACAACATCACCGTCTCTTGCTTCAGAAATGATATCTCTAAAATCAGACATAAAGTCTTCAAAATTTAAGTTTAATTCTGATAAATCTTTAATAACTTTTTTATCGTTTAAATCAACTTTTAAAGTCTCTCCATGATGTGCATGACCTCCAGTATGAATATTTGATCCAATGCTAAAAAGACAAAGTAATAAAAAAGTTAAACCCATATTTTTTGTCATAACTAAACCCCTAGTGCTCATTTTGACTTTCATCAATTTCAACAGAATGTTCAAAAAGTTGTACATTCAGCTGATAAACACTATCCCCATTGTTATCTTTAGAATATTTACGGTTAAAATCATTTATAAAGTTTTTAATATCGTCGAAGGCCTTTTCTTTATCTGTACTTTTATCCATACTCAAAGTCATGGCCTGAAAAATTCGATTTTCTATTGATTGCTCTTCTAACGCTTCTAATGATCTTTCAATCATTCCTCTATGATGGCTTCTGATAGCCGCAGAAGGTACTTCATTACCAGTGTGAGTTTTTGGATTAGAGTCAGCAAGCCCACCATCAGCGGTTTGCTTTACTAGTCCGACACCAATTAGTGAGTCGATAGCATTTCTTATTTTTGCTTTTGAAACTTTTCTTCTTAGTTTTTTAAAGATCCAATCTTCATTATTTTGAAAATCTTTAAGGGCAACAAGCCTCTTAATGGCATAACAGTACCAATCACTTACGACAGTAAATTGATTAAAGTTAATCTGCTGATATTCGTGAAGTCCACTTATTCTTTTTGCTTCTTTGATGATTTCCTCTAAAGGCTCACCCTTTAGTTTCTTTCTTTCAAGCTCAACGAGTAGCTCAAAATATCTTCTTTCATTCTTATTTAACTTAAAGTCTTCTGAAAAGGCAGCGATCATTTTCCAAGTTGGAAAGCGCTGTTTATTGAGAACCATTGCAAGAGAGCTAGGCGATTTATAACCAAGCCTCTTCGCCCAATTCTTTAAATTGAATGGACCGTGACTGTAACGACCATACTCATTAACATAAGCATTTAGAAAATCACTGTAATCAGTGAAACTAAAAATTTCGATCTTTTTGATCTCAATTCCGCTTTTGTTAATTGCTGATGTTACTGTTTCCATTCAAATTCCTATCAAATTTCTATTTCTTAAAAATGGGCCTTCTAACTTTACACTTTTAGAAGACCCACTTTAAGAGAGAGAGATTACTCTATTTCGCTACAAGCAGGCATAGAGAAGACCTTATTGAAAAGAAAACGTCCGTAGTTTTCTCTATCAAATCTTCCTTCACTTCTTTTTGTATGCTTTGTTACTTTTACATCTAATTCAGTTGTATATTTATAAGGAACTTGTCCATACTGAACACAACGACGATCATCACCACGATCTTGCCACTCTAGACAACCAAAACGTGTTCCTTCAACTGCAATCTTTGGGTAAACAACTTTGTATCTACGACATGGGCCATCGTTACCATGATCAGCACATACTTTTCTTTCTTTCTTACCGATTGGCTCGATAATGTCTTGATTCTCACCAGCTAAACAAAGAGTTTCAGCATTCATGAAGAAACCATTTGAAAGTTGATATTGTGGAAGAATAAAGAATACTTTTTGTCTGTAACGGTCTCTTACCAATTCTTTCCAAGTCATATCTGAAGTTGGATCTGGGCGACGGTCAAAGATTCCCGCATTTGATGTAAATGTGAATAATAACGCTAATAGTAAAGCTACGTTTTTCATTTTTGTTACTCCTAACAAGTGATTAATATTTAACAGTTTGTGTCGGTTATTACAAGCTTGTTTCGACTTTATGAAAATTATTCACATATCCTAATCTCGTCAACATTTTTTGCATTTTTGTGAAAAAAATAGTTCACAAAGCCTTTATTTTCAACACTTTATGTGAAAAATAAATATTTTCTTGTGAAAAACTGTGAAAAATATTGACTCATCTTGTGCTCGTAATAAATCCCTCAGATAGGGCCTTGAGAAGCAAAGCTAAGTCTTGAATTTTGCAGAAAGTAAGGCTATATCTGCCATAAAACAAATAAGGAAAATTCACGATGCTCAGTACCCATAATGTCGCTCTTAGTTTTGGCGGCCAAAAACTCTTTGAAGATGTTTCTATAAAGTTCACACCAGGAAATTGCTATGGGCTCATTGGGGCCAATGGTGCAGGAAAATCAACATTTGTTAAAATCCTATCGGGTGAAATAGAGCCAAATTCAGGTAACGTTGAGCTCTCTCCTGGTCAAAGGCTTTCTGTTCTAAAGCAGGATCAATTTAAATATGATGAAGTAACGGTTTTAGATACTATGCTGATGGGTAACGATAAGCTCTATGCCATCATGAAAGAAAAAGACGAACTCTATGCAAAGGATCCTTTTACAGATGAGGACGGTTTAAGAACTGCTGAATTAGAATCGGAGTTTGCTGAAATGAATGGCTGGGAAGCTGAGTCTGATGCAGCAATCATGTTAAGTGGTCTTGGCCTAGATGAATCAAGCCATCATAAATTAATGAAAGATTTAAAAGACAGTGAAAAAGTTAAGGTTCTTTTAGGACAAGCTCTTTTTGGAAAACCAGACGTTCTCTTACTTGATGAGCCAACTAACAACTTAGATATTAAGGCCATTAACTGGCTTGAGAACTTTCTTTTAAATTTTGAAAATACTGTCATTGTTGTGTCTCACGATAGACACTTTCTCAATAAGGTTTGTACTCACATTGCCGATTTAGATTTTAAAAAAATAAATATCTATGCTGGGAATTACGACTTTTGGAAATCTTCTAGCGAGCTCGCTCAAAGGCTAAGAGGAGATCAGAAAAAGAAAGCTGAAGATAAGGCCAAAGAACTTAAGGCCTTTATCCAAAGGTTTAGTGCTAACGCTTCAAAGTCTTCTCAAGCAACTTCAAGACAAAAACAATTAGAAAAACTTCAGTTAGACGACTTACCTATCTCATCAAGAAAGTATCCCTTCATCCATTTTGAATCGGAAAGAGAAGTAGGAAAAGATATTTTAAAAGTCGAAGGTCTTACAAAAACTATTGATGGAAAAAAAGTTCTTGATAACGTTAGTTTTACCCTTAATAAAAATGATAAGATTGTTTTCTTAAGTGATAACGACCAAACAGTAACCAGTCTCTTTTCCATTCTTGGTGGAGACATGGAGCCAGACTCTGGTACCTATACTTGGGGTGTAACAACAAAAGTTGCTTACCTTCCTAGAAATCACGAAAGCTTTTTTAGTGCTGGTAAGTACACAATTGTTGATTGGCTACGTCAGTATTCAAAAGATGATCATGAAACTTATATCAGAGGCTTTTTAGGGAAAATGCTCTTTTCAGGAGATGACGCTCTCAAGAAGACAAATGTTCTCTCAGGTGGGGAAAAAGTACGTTGTATGCTCTCTAAAATGATGATGACAGAGCCAAATGTTATCATGCTTGATGGTCCTACTAATCACCTAGATCTTGAAAGCATTTCTGCCGTTAACGAAGGTGTTGAGCGTTTTAAGGGGACTGTCCTACTCTACACTCACGATCATCAATTTATGCAAACCGTTGGAAACAGAGTCATTGAGCTAAATCCAGGTGTTACTGAAGATAGAATCTCAACATATGAAGAATATCTCTCAAGAAAGCTTAAACAATAGTTCTACAACAATGGTTCTACAACAGTAGAACTATACTGTTCCTCTATACTGTTCCTTATCTAGGGGAACTACCTTGCTCTAATTTTAGACCCATAATACAATAGAGATATGAAATTTCTAGAACGGGCCTTTATCTTTTTGACTGTCAAAATCATTTGGAAATACCGCCCAATATTCCATAAGGCCCTAAGACGCTTCCAAGCTGTGGAGGCTGATGGTGTCTGGCATCTTCAAAGAAGCTTAGATCAAGTTGAAGACAAGAAAACAAGATTTAAGTTATTTCTTCACTTACTAGAAGAAGAATCACATGCTGACTCGTTTGCAAGAATGTATGAGAAAATGGCAGACGAAAAGTTTGTAAAGTTACTTTTCGAAAGAAGACCCATAGGATCTCCTGTTGACCCCTTTGGAAGAGTATTGCTTTTGTTCATATTGGTGAAGAACATGCAACAGATCGCTTTCAATATATTTCAAAGTTTCATAATGATCCCTACTTCAAAAAAAATATCGACTCAATTGTTGAAGATGAAATGGGTCATGTGGATTTAACAGACAATTTATTATTAGAAGTTGGTGCCAGTAGAGAAGATATAGATAACGAGTATAAGTCAATTGCTCAAAATCGATGGAAGGAATCATTTTTCAGACTTTTATCATTTATCTATGAAAAGTTTGCTAATACAATTCTTTCAATTCTCTACTACATTTTTGCACCCTTTCTTTTTCTACAAAGTAGAAAAAAACTAAAACAATATAACGTTAGTTTAGATTCTAACAAAATAAAAAGATTTGAATCATGAAGATAGTTGGCTTTTCATTCGGATACCATGACTCCTCTGTTGCCTTTATTGAAAATAATAAAGTTCTTGCTGTTATACCTGAAGAGAGAATTACCAGACAGAAACATGATCCGAATCTCCCAATAAATGCCTTCTACGATGGAATGAGCTATCTCGGTTGGAAAACAAGTGATATTGATAAGATAGTTTTACATGAAGACTCATACAATAAATTTTCACGTGTTCTTACCTCATCAATCTCTGGTTTTCCTAATACCAGACTTGAATTTGTTGAGTCCATGAAATCATGGCTTAGTGAAAAACTTTGGGCGCCTTTTAATGTTGCTAAAGAGGTTTCATTTCCCGTTGAAAAAATTGAATACCTTGGTCATCACTTTAGCCATAGTGTTCAAGGCTTCATGGGTTCAGGTTTTGAAGAAGCCACAATTCTAGTGATAGATGCCGTTGGCGACTGGGCCTGTAGTGGAATATATCAAGGGAAATGGGAAGACTCGAAACCAAATGTAACTTGCTTAGAGGAAATATCATTTCCCAACTCTCTAGGGCTTGCCTACTCTGCCATTACAGGTTTTCTAGGCTTCTCTCCTAATGATAATGAATGTTCTGTCATGGCCTTGGCCTCATTTGGTAAACCTACTTATTACAATGAAATGTGTGACATCATTAAAATTGAAAAAGTTGGCAGATACTCTATTGATACTGATTATTTTCATTTTGTGAAATTCTATTCAGGAGCTGTCACCAAGAAGTTTCAAAAGATATTTGGAAACGAAAGAAAGTTTAATCATAAACTCAATGTTTCTAGTTTTGAAGTTACTGATTATGAAAAATTAGATGCTGATACAAAACGTTACTTAGATATTGCTTGCTCCCTACAAAAGAGAATTGAGGAAGCAATCATTGCTCTGTCGAAGTATGCTAAAGAAAAATTTCCATCAAAGAATCTATGCCTAACCGGAGGAGTTTCACTAAACTGCGTGGCAAATAAAAAGCTTCTGGATGAAAATATCTTTGAAAATATCTATATCCCTATTGAGCCAGGTGATTGTGGAACAAGCTTTGGCTGTGCCCTTTATGTCAATGCCCAAGAGCAAGCCAGTGACCCCAAAGAAAGTATTAACAGTGCTTATCTGGGGCTAAGTTATGATCATGAAAAAACTCTAGAAATATCTCAATACCTCAAATCACCCCAATTTAATAAGTACATTATGTCTGAAGCTACTGAACAGAAGTATAAGTTAGAGACACAAGTAATTGAAGACAAGCAAGAGCTGGCGAAAATGCTATCTGAAAACGTTTACGAGGGAAAGATTATTGGAATCTATCAAGGTCGATCTGAACTGGGTCCAAGAGCACTTGGGAATCGATCAATTATCTGTAGAGCTGATGATCAAGAAATTGCTCTAAAACTCAGTCATAAAATTAAAAGACGAGCTGCTTATAGGCCATATGCTTTAAGTATGACAAAAGAAGATGCAGAAGTTCTATTAAATACAAATAAAGATCTTTTAAACTTTAAGTGGATGCAGTACTCGTGTGATGTTAATCCAAGTTTTTATGAAGAAGTAAAATATGGATGTCATACTGATCAAAGCACAAGACCACAGGTTGTAACAGAGCAAGACAATCCACTCTTCTCATTAATATTGAAGCACTCATCATCTAAAGGTTTAAAAGCTCTTATTAACACATCTTTTAACCCGAGTGGTTATCCTATTGTAGAACATCCAAGTCATGCTTTCGCTATGTTTTTGAGAACAGATATGGACATCCTTTTGATTAACGATACAATTATTAAAAAGGTAGATTTATGAAGAAGTTAATCATTACTTATAGAAAGTTGATCCAAAATATGAAAGAACAAAAGCTCTACTTTTTTATTCCTTTTATTTCAACACTCATTATATTTGCCGTTCTCTTTGCTACTGTGAAGTTTATTTCTCCCCTTGCCCCATTTGTCTATTCACTATTTTAGGTCAAACATTTTAATAAAGAGATCTGATAAAGCATCACTACTTTTTGGCGTGTAATGATCTAAACAAGGAAATACAAACTCCGGACTCCCCTCGTCCATCTCCTTTAACATCTCTGCAAAGTTAAAAAATGGTATATTATCTTTCTTTAAACAACTAGAAATATACTCTATCTCTTTCTCATTATTACTTAGAGGAAAATTAACCACTGAAAACTTAGCATTTGGAAATTGTTTGATGAGCTCTTTTCTTATTCCAGTGTATAAATGGCAAGTTAACTCATAAACTTCATCATTCGATAACTAAGTGGAAAGGCCAGAGTTTCGGTAGGTACCGGACTTTGCCAGTTCTAAATACTTTTTATGATAAGGTCGATCTTCCATGACTCCCTTATGAACGAGTTTCCCCTCTTCGAGGGAATACCATGGTGATAAGTGCATCCAACCTGAATACTCTGGTGCGGCATCAACACTGTAGGCAGTTGCGTGTGACTGCACATAAACAAAGTGAAAGTTTCCATGGGGTAACTCTGGTCTTAAGTCATGATTTTTTAAAAAGTGATAAATATTATTAGGAGCCGTGGCACGACTTGCATAATTGTATACAGAGTGCTCATTAACTTTACTTTGTAGTACATAGGCAATTGTCTCTTCATCACTTACTCCAGTACCAAATAAAACAGAAGCTCCAAATAATACAAAAGCATTATCCGTCTGTTTAACTCCTGATAATCTTCTATGGTATTGATCTGTATTTACCTTTCCAGAGGTAAGTATCTTACCGTCTAATAAAACCTCAAATTCTCCTTTAGTATTAGGAGGAATTCGTAGCCCATAATTTTTATAGATACCTTCTTCAACTCTTTTAGTTAATTCAAGGTTCTCACAACCATCTTCAGTATTATGCTCAACTTCTATCACTTCTCTATCAATGAAAAAAACAATCAAAAGAGCTAAGACGACACCTGCAATAGACAATACAATTTTCATTTTCTTTCCTTAAATAAGTAGTGCTTACTTTCACCGATTTTCTTATAGCCAACTTTTTGATAAATAGAATTTGAAACGGAATTGGCCATATCTGTATACAAATTACACATTTTCTTTCCCTCATCTAACATTCTTTGAGAAACCAGTGCTGTTATGATACTGCCATACCCCTTTCCTCTCTCGCTCTCAGCGGTATAGACAAGGGAAATGGTTGCTGCATTTCGAGATTCTCTATTTTTTGCGGCCATGGAAACGGCCTCTCCATCTTTATTCTTCCACAAAAAAAGAGTTTTATTTTCTATATGTCTTTCTGTTAATGCTTTTGCCTTTTCTTTTGCCTGATTATCATTAGGAAAACAGTCTTTGATAAAACCAAGCATAAAATTATTAATAATTGTGTAGCTTGCTTCATTGGCAATCACAAATGATCCATTATTCATCTTAGGAAGAGTGACCTTCTCTAATTCATAGATACCTTGATGCATTCCTAAAGAAAGCTCACATTGATATTTAGTCATCCAATTCTCTTTAAATAAGTCTGCAGACTGGCTCTCTCCCACTACTCCAACAAGGTTTAAACGCAACCTCTCAACCTCTCTCATAAGGGCCAAGGCACTTTCATCATAGAGACCCTTCACTAATAAAGGTCGGTCAGAATGTGATCTCACTGCTTGACCAACGATTTCTTTATTTTTATAGATTGTGAAAAAATAAGGTTGGGTAAAAGAAGATGGATCTTTTATTGCGGCATCAGCAAGTCCGAGCTTTAGGTTATTTAACGATTCTTCTTTCAAAAGAAGATACTCATTTCTCGCGAGGAAGTCTTGTGGATCTGTTGTTACTTCAACGCTAATCATGGTTCTATCACTATCCCTAATGCTTTAAAAAACGAATGAGCTTCAGGTATATTAAATTTTGAGTTTCCTAATTGAGTAAAATGAGGGTCAATATAATAATTCTGTGCTTTACGAAAGTCAGAATCTTTTACATTAGCTCCGTTGAAGTTTGTATTATGGAGGTCACTTCCTACAAATGAACTATTTGAGAGAATTGAATCAGAGAAATCAACATCAATTAAACGACACTCATCGAAGACAAAACCTGTTAAATCGAGACTTTGAAAAGTTGATAAGTCGAGGATGGAGTTATAAAACTTAAGCAAAGCGATTGACTGACTCTTACACCAATTATTTCCAATAAGTTTGCAGTTTTCAAACTTGCTATCTCTGAGAGTAACATTTGTTAAATCAATATTTGAAAGATCACAGCTTGTGAAAGTGCAATCAATAAACTTTTTATGATAGAGAAAAGAATGTTCAAAGACTATTTTGTCAAAGTGACATTCATAAAACTCAGAGTCTTTTAAAACCTTGTCAGGTAATACTTTAAAGTCTTTATTCTCAAAATAACTATGATCCATTTTCTTATTATGCCCTAAAATAATGGCAACTTCATTTCTTTTTTTTTGAGAAGTTCCGGTAACTTATTTAAGTCTTGTTTCTTTTGATCAAAACACTATTCTAATGCTTACCAGTAAAAAGTTGTACGTCATCTACCCTGGTTCTGCTTTTTAACAAAAATAAGGAGAACAAGATGCAGTTTAAACCACTACTCGCAATTACATTTTCTAGTATTCTACTCTTTTCGTCATGCCAACCTGAGGAAGACATTACAAAAGATCCTGTTAGTGAACTTAATTCTCTAGTAAAAGAATACGGTTTTATCGGTTTTCAAAATGCTATGAGTCGACCAGAAATTGGCACTCATACAGGAACATTAATCGGAGGTAAGCCTACCGGATTGGCCTATGTCTCCAACACACAAACATGTTTTCCAAACGGTGATGATCTACGACGCTATACAGATGTTGCCAATATTAACAAAAAGTATAACTACAGCTATAAAGGAAATTTTGGATTTCTAACTCTTGGTATCCCTTTCTTAAGTGCAGGACTTAATTTAAATAAGTCTATTACTGTAGATATTGAATTAGATGGTCTGGTCATAGAGTATATGGACTCAATTGACGTTACGGATTGGTATCGAGAAGGAATGAGTTCAACCTGTAGAGAATACTTAGAGGACGTTGGTTTCTTTATCCAAACGATCCACACCAGCTCTATGAAAATTTCTTTAAAAAGACTTGGAGGTACTAACATTGGACTTAGCTCAGATAATGTTGGAGACTACTTTCAATTTGAAACCGGCGTGAATTGGGAAGTCGTAGATGAATCAACAATTGAAATCTCTACTCCTCATACCCTTGGGTATCAAATCGCCTTAATGAGACCAGAGGATAGTGGAAAAGCTCTTTACCGAGCAATGTCTACTAGTAATAATGAGTTTGTTTTCGAAAAGATTGGCTTCTCGGATGTTAATTTCCCTAGTAACTCAAGTAACAAAAGTCTTGTAGAAAAGGATGACATTGTAGAGCTTGATACTAGCAGATCAAAGTTTGATTAATGACGAGAGTCTTGCCTTCCACAGTGGGGCATTTCAGGTGCATAGGGATTGTGCACCTTTTGTTTTTTCTTACTATTTTGAACCCACTTTTTCTTTACCATAGGGCATGAATAAGAATTATACTCTCTTCCTAGATCATACTTATTAAGAATATAAATGAGTGCAATTGATAAATCCGCATAGTAATCATTATTCTTCTTACGATCGCTAGTCTTAGATATCTTTTCAGCATTCACAATAGCTTGTTTTAATAATTTAGATACCTCATTTTTTTTAACAAGTTTCATTTTTTTATTTAATGAAGTGGCGATCATATTTATTTTTTTAGCATCATAATTAAAGAAAGCTGCGTGAAGTTTTTCATTTTCTTTAAAGACTTCTATTAATTGATTCTTCGTTTCACTCTCCAAAGTTGCTCTACTACCAGAAGCAAAGAGTGCTGAATTAAATAATAATGTTAGAGTTAGTATAAATGATCTCATGTTTCCTCTTTTTAAATATTACAGTTTAACAGCAACCATGTTTAGACGAGTCTTCTTTTTCCAGTTTTTCAGTATCAGATAAGATCTTTTGACATCTTATCCACTCATAGGTTTTTGCACCTAAAATAGCTCCTATAATAGGAGATAAAATATAAAGCCAAAGGTGAGTAATGTCACCACTAAAAATAGCTGGTGCAATAGATCTAGCTGGATTCATGGAAGCATTCGTTAGAGGGCCACCCACAAAGGCACAAAGTCCAACTGTCGCACCAATGGCAATCCCTGCAAGTTCCCCTACAGCTCTAGCATCAGTTGCCACACTCATTATGACAAACATCAGTGCAAAGCTTAATATAAGCTCTACAACAAAAGCACCTTGAACAGAGGTCGTAAAGACTGTTGCTCCAAAATGATGATCTCCACCAAAAATAAATCGAAGGGCAAAACAAGCAAGTAATCCACCCATCACTTGAAATGAAAGATATCCTAATAATTTATTTGAAGGAAATTTTCTCGTCACCCAAAAAGAGAGTGTTACTGCTGGATTAAAATGTGCTCCTGATATATGCCCAACAGCATAGATCATAATAAGGACCGCACCACCCCATATCACAGGTATAAAACCTGAATCATAACTTGGGTTAACTTCAGCGAGAACCATCGACCCACAACCAAAGAAAATGAGAAAGAAAGTTCCAATCAGTTCTGCAAAGTATTGAGAAAGTTTATATTTTGATCTCACTTATTCTCCAAGGTTTTTTCGATATTTAAAATAAAAGATTTAATCTCATCTCGTACACGACGATAGACATTTAAAATTTCTTCTTCATCGCTCATCTCAGCCGTTAGTCTTGGTGGATCCTCAAAACCCACATGAATAGTTTTAACATTTGGTACATAGGGACAGTTTTCATGAGCATCGCTACAAACGGTGTAAATAATATCAAGTTTAGAATCAATCTCATCAAGTGTATTTGATTTATGATCTGAAATATCAATTCCTACTTCTTTCATCACTTGAATCGCTCTAGGGTTTAGCCCATGCTTCTTTGTGCCAGCAGAGAAAAACTGAAAATCTTCTCCTTTTAAGGCCTTACCAAATCCTTCGGCCATCTGGGATCGACATGAGTTTCCTGTGCATAAAAAAAGTATATTTTTCATCATTTTTCCAATAAAAAAAGGGCCCGTAAAGGCCCTTTATAAAACATAAACTTAATTCAGTATATTACTTTTCATTAAATTCTTTTACAGCTTTTTGTATTTTTTTGATTAGTTTCTTCTTAGCTTTCTTACTTTCGTAACGATGAGCGTCTCTACCAGTAAATTCAACATCTCCTGGAGTTAGAGTAAAGTCTCTGGCCATTTTTCCCATGAAGTGTGAAGCACTTAAGACAAAGAAAATCCCACCATGTTGAGTGATATTTCCATCAGAATCTTTAGTTGGTCCGTAAAGAGTTGCTAGTGAAAACCTCTTTTGCAACATAGGTACAATTCTTTTTAAATCTTCTCTACTCCAATGATCTCCATAATAGGCCAGTCCAATATTATAGATGGCCTCTGTTCTTTTTTCATAATGACTAGGTCTCATAGAATCAGAGAGGTTTCGTGACTTGGCGAAAAGCGAAGAAGTGGAAACCACTGCAATAATAAGTAATTTAAAGATGAGAGAGATTTTTAACATAAAACTAATATAGCAAAAAAAGAATTAACCACTGTGATTATTGTAAATTATTCAAGGCCGTCAATATAATCGAGCATTAACTGAAGTTCCTCACCAGAGAGTCTCTCACGAGGGTCTGTTGGCATTTCGCCGGAAAAGCTCAATGTATAAAGTAAGGATTTTTCTGGTGCTTCAAGATTACCAAACTTCGGATTTCGTACTGTTTTCTCTAGATCTTCAAGTCCACCGAAGCCACCTCGATTATTTCCATTTCCGTGGCAACGAAGACATTTCTTTTGAATAAGTCGCTGTGTCTTTGCTTCAATACTGTTAGCAACTAAGAGTATTTCATACTTCTTCTCAAAGTTTTCGATTTCTTCAATCAGGGGATCAACCCAATTTAAAAAGTCCTCTTGGTCTTGTTTCGTAATTCTTTTAAATGGGTAGAAAAGCTTATAAGACTTTAGAGGCATAGTCTTATCAATAACGGCATTACGAATGGCCTTCAACATGGCCACTTGATCTGGAGTAGCACTGGTGTTTTCAAAGGAAAAGTTTCTGCAAAGTCGAGTGCAGCGAGACCATCAACTTGATGTTTATTAACAAAATTATAGCGAGGAAATATTCTCCCATAGAAAGGAAGCTTTGTTTTAGAATCATGACAATCAAAGCACTTCTTCTTCACTAATTCAGAGATTGGTTGATATGACTCTTTTGCCTGCTCAGTTATATTAAGCCATTCAACTTTCTTCTCAGCTTCTAAATTTTTTAGAAAAAGCTCTTCTTCTAAGATTCTTTGGTTTTCAAGAGAAACTGCCTTTTGACGAGCGAGCTCATTTCCAATTCTATCCACAAAGACCAAAGGACCCTTCTCACCCTTTGAGCAAGAATAAAAAGTAGATAAACAAATGAATCGTACTAATACTTTCGACAAACCAATCCCCAATTAAATAACTGTTATTACTTAGCATTCTTTTGGGTGTCTGCCACTCTTTAAATATAGACATGTAATAGTTACTAGATACTATAAATAAATATTCTTATACAAAATCATCATTCCCATAATAATAAGAAAAATTGCGAAAATTCTCTTCATGAGTGCTTGAGGAATATAATTCACGAGTCTTGTTCCAATCAAAATTCCTAACACTGATGCACTTGTGAACTTACCTAAGAACACCCAAGGTACATCCACTATATTTAGGTATGAAGCAAAACCAAATATCGAATTAAAGGCAATAATAAAAAGTGAAGTTCCTACTGCTTTTTTTATAGATATACCTGCAAAGAACATGAGAGCAGGAACGATAAGAAAGCCTCCACCTACTCCAATTAGTCCTGTTATCACACCGACTCCTAAGGCTGAAATTGAGATCAGGGGATAGTTTATATCTTTTAACTTCACATCACTTTCTTCTAGGGCCTTTCGCCCTCTCAACATAAATGATGCTGCAATAATCATAATACTGGCAAAAATAATTAACTGAGTCGTTCCAGAAATATAGCGGCTTATTTGAGCACCAATAAAAGTTCCCGGAAGAGCAAACCCTCCGAAAACAATTGCTAATTTTAGATCAATATTACCATTACGGTAATGTCCAATGACACCAGCAAGTGCACTTATCCCAACAATTGCAAGACTTAAGGCCACTGCTATTTTTGAATCTATGTGAAGAACGTAGACCAGTATTGGTACAGTGAGAATTGAGCCCCCACCGCCAAGTAAACCTAAACTAATACCTGCAACACCTGCTAAAAGATAACCTAACATAAGTAACTCCTTTGAGTTATATATTACAGGTTCTGAAGATAATAAAAGTTGATGGTCATCAATATTAGAAATGTAATAGTTTATCTTTATCTAAGATTTCAAAGTCTCTTCCAATTTTTTTTATAATCTTTAGTTCCTCTAGTTCCGTCATTAATCTTGCTACAGACTCATGTGTACTAGAAGAGTATTCAGCAATTTCTTTTCTAGTCCAAGTAATATCTGGATACTTAAGTTTTAAGAATAAGAGTGCTTCTGCAATTCTCTGCTTTGCCGTTTTATCCTGTATATGAGAAAGCCTTAGCTCGGCTTCAGCTAAATCTGTAGCGACCCTCTTTAAAACCATTTTTAAAAAGCTAGGGCTTGTTGCACAAACTTCTTCACATTTCTCTTTTGGAACTTTTATGATTTCCGTCTTTGATAAGCATATAGCCGTGGCATGATAGTTTTGTTCGGCAAAATAAGAGCGGTGTCCAAGCATGGCCTTATCACTAAAAACTCTAAGAAAAGTTTCTTTACCATTTTCTGTGATATGGAAAAGCCCCACGAGTCCTTTTTTAATAAAGTAAATAAACTGGGGAGTATCATCTTGGTGATAGAGAATATCATTTCTTTCTAGTTGTTGGACTGGGAATTGAGAAATAAACTCACTTACCTGATCATAAATCATTGAAATCACTACCCTAATAACATTGATCCACGTCAATGTTTTAATTTTATCACTGAGTTAAATTATAACTGTAACAAATTAAAAAAGGGAGTCAATTATGAGTACACAAGTTAAGCATTTCTTCGATCAGGCCACCTTCACCCTCACTTATGTGGTTTTCGATAAGCTCACAAAAGACTGTGTTGTTATTGATTCAGTCTTAAATTACGATCAAGCTTCATCAAAGACGAGTTTTGAATCAGTTAATGAGTTAGATGAGTTTATTAAAAGCAATGATCTTAAGCTCCATACTATCCTTGAGACCCATGCTCATGCAGATCACTTAACTGGCGCAATGGAATTGAAAAAAAGATATCCAAATGCAAAAGTGGCCATTGGAAAAAATATAACTTTAGTTCAAGAGACTTTTAAAGGTATCTTTAACCTCAAAGATTTTAACACCGATGGTATTCAATTTGATATCTTACTTGAAGAAGGTAAAAGCTTTCATGCAGGAAGCTTAGAGATTGAAGTTATCTACACTCCTGGCCATACTCCTGCTTGTTCCTCATATTTAGTAAATGAAAATCTTTTCACCGGGGATGCTCTTTTCATGCCCGATTATGGAACTGGAAGATGTGATTTCCCTATGGGAAGTGCACAGGAACTCTATCATTCAATACATGAAAAACTTTATCAACTACCTGACGAGACAAAATTTTATACAGGACATGATTATCAACCAAATGGAAGAAAACTTAAATTTCAATCAACCATTGGAGAAAGTAAAACTTCTAATATACAATTAAAAAAATCAACAAGTGAAAGTGAGTTTATTACCTTTAGAGAAAAAAGGGACTCCACGTTAGCAGCACCAAAGCTTTTACTGCCAAGTATTCAGGTAAATATTCATGGTGGACGTTTACCTAAAGAAGAAGATAATGGAAAATCATACTTAAGAATTCCAATTTCTTAAGATAGAGGGAGAATATAATGGAAACAATATGGTTACCACTAGCAGGTGGAGTACTCATTGGGCTGGCAAGCACATTAATGCTTTTTGGACTCGGTAAAATTACAGGAATTAGTGGGATTTTTGCTAGTTCCTTATTAGAAAAATTCAAGCCCCATGAGAGTTGGAGGTTCTTTTTTATAGGAGGTCTTTTATTAGGAGGACTTCTGATGAAGACCTTAAGACCAGACTTCTTTGACTATCATCTAGGATCATCAATTCCCATGATGATCGCAGCAGGGTTAATTGTTGGGTTTGGGACAAGACTAGGAAGCGGTTGTACATCAGGACATGGAGTTTGTGGTCTCTCAAGAAAATCTGCAAGATCTTTTGTGGCAACAATAACGTTTATGTTCTTTGGGGTGATCACTGTACTTATCAAAGGATTACTTTTATGAAAAATATCATAAGCTTAATAAGCGGAATTATATTTGCGATTGGACTGGTTATCTCTGGAATGGTTAATCCTGAGAAAGTGATTGGCTTTCTCGATATCTTTAGAGAGTGGGACTATTCACTGGCCTTTGTTATGGGTGGAGCAATTGGCGTAAACCTACTTTTTTATAAACTTGTTCTATCTAAAAAGCCTCTCTTTGCAGACGCACACTCTCTTCCTCTCAACAAGAGTATTGATAAAAAGCTCATCATTGGCTCTGCCCTTTTTGGTATTGGTTGGGGACTAGCAGGAATTTGCCCTGGGCCTGGGATTGTGAATCTAGTAACCCTCAAAACAGGTGCTTTTTGGTTTGTTGGCTCAATGCTTGTAGGCATGGGCTCTTATAAGCTTATTTTCAAGTAATTCTTACCTAGTTTAGCTTCTAGCACTATAAAGACGTTTGTCTGAGTGGTACTAGAAGCTATGCAAGTAAACGTACGATTTTTAGAAAATTTAAAATTAGAAGCTAATTTCGATGACTTTAGCATCAAAACTGATCAGCCAATAAGATATAAGGGTGATGGGACGGCCCCTAGTCCTTTTGACTACTTCCTCGCCTCTTCTGCTCTTTGTGCTGCATACTTTGTAAAGATTTATTGCAAGGCCAGAGATATTCCTACAGAAGATATTAAACTCACCCAAAATAATATTGTCGATCCAGAAAATCGTTATAAGCAAATTTTTAATATCCAAGTTGAATTACCTGCAAGCATTTCGGAAAAAGACAAAGAAGGTATTCTTAGGTCAATGGATCGCTGTACAGTCAAAAGAGTTATCCAAAATGATTTAGGCTTTCAAATTGATTCAAAAGATGTACTAGGGCAAGACGAAACTTTATCTTATAAAACAGACTCTAGCGGCCAAACAATGATACTCGGTAAAGACTGTTCTCTCGAAGAAACAATCACGAATATGACGAGCATTCTCACAGATCTAGGAATTAATATTGAAATCGCTTCATGGCGAAATCAGGTTCCTCACGTTTGGTCTGTTCATATTAGAGATGCAGACTCACCCATGTGTTTTACCAATGGAAAAGGGACCACAAAAGATGCGGCACTTTGCTCAGCACTTGGGGAATACCTAGAAAGAATAAGTAATAACTATTTTTACAATGACTACTACCTTGGTGAAGAAATCGCGAATGATTCCTTTGTTCACTACAAAGATGAGAAATGGTTTAAACTCACTGAAGATGATTCAATCCCAGCCGGTCTGATGGATGAAAGACTTCTTGCAGTTTATGGAAATGATGGTGAACTAAAAGGCTCACATTTAATTGACACAAACTCTGGAAATACTGAAAGAGGTATTTGTGCTCTTCCTTATGAAAGACAATCTGACAAAGAACTTGTTTATATTCCTGTCAACCTTATTGGAAACCTCTTTGTGAGTAATGGAATGAGTGCTGGTAACACTATTTACGAAGCGAGAGTCCAGTGTCTTTCAGAAATATTTGAAAGAGCTGTTAAAAATAAAATTATCGTTGAAGAGCTAACACTGCCGGATGTTCCTAAAGAGATCATTGCAAAATTTCCTAAAATTCAAGAAGGTATTGAGAAGTTAGAAGAACAAGGCTTCCCTATTGTTGTAAAAGACGCCTCTCTTGGAGGTAAATTTCCAGTTATGTGTGTGACCCTAATGAACCCACGTAATGGTGGTGTTTTTGCTTCTTTTGGAGCACACCCAAAGTTTGAAGTTGCATTAGAAAGAAGTCTTACGGAACTACTACAAGGTCGAAGCTTTGAAGGAATGAATGATGTTCTAGCACCAACTTTTAATCAAAGTGCCATATGCGAGCACAATAATATCGTTGATCACTTCATTGATTCTACCGGTGTTATTTCTTGGAAGTTCTTTAGTGAAAAAACAGAATATGATTTTGTTGAGTGGAACTTATCTGGATCAACTCAAGATGAATATAATTATCTGATGAATATTCTTAAAGAGTTAGAAAAAGAAGTCTACATAGCTGATTATGAAGAATTAGGAGCAAAGGCCTGTCGCATTCTTGTACCAGACTACTCAGAGATCTATCTTCCTGAAGACTTGATTTGGGATAATAATAATCAAGCTTTAAGTTTTAGAGATGATATTCTCAATCTTCACTCCTTAGATGATTTAAAGTTACAACAATTAATAGAAAACCTAGAAGAAAGTGAATTAGATAATTACATGCCTATTTCTGAACTTATTGGGATTGCCTTTGATGAGAATTCCGTTTGGGGTCAGCTTACGATTGGTGAACTCAAGTGTCTTTCACTTTTGGCGCTAGGTAACCTTGAAGAAGCAAAGTCCTTTGTTGAAATGTTTTTTACTTTCAATGATAATTCTCCAGAAAGAAAGAGATTCTATCAAGCACTTGATACCATTATAGAGATCCAGATGAACGAAGATCTTGAGCTTGCTGACTACCTTCCCAATATGACAAGAATGTTTGGAGAAGAAACAATTTCGAACGCTCTGAAGACCTCTACTGGTGAACTTCGCTTCTTTGGCCTGACTAAAACTAATAATCAACTAGAAGGTCTTGAAAAACATATAAAGCTCATAGAAAGCTATCATAAGCTTCAAAAAGCGAAGAACAAGCTCTAGAACTGATCAAAGTTTAGACACTTAAAAAAATCTAAATAGCTATTATTACTTAACCTCCATCGGCATAAATCTTGCTTCTATATGTCTATATTTTAATCAATCAAGACAATGGAGACTCCAGTGAAGTTTAGATTTTGCCTTTCTTTCTTATTACTCCTTAACTTAACAGCATGTAATGATTCAAAAGATTCATCAGCACCAGCAGTTGCGAACTCAATCACAACAGAATCTAAGAAAACCGTTGCTAGCGAATCATTGAGTGCTGTAGATTCACTTCAAAACTTTACTGTCAATATTGATGCTAAAAATGAATTAAAGCTCTCTCAAGATTTAGCAGAAGTACAAAAAGAGCTTGAACGAGTTAAGATAGAAAAAGTGAAGCTCAAAAGCAATCCCAAGAACAAATTAAACAAATAGAATCAGATATTTCAGAAGCAAATGAAAAGATTGCAGGAATCAAGGAAACTTTAGCAAAATCAAATGAGTCTTCACAGATTAAAATTGAGGAAAACAATTAAAAGATTAAAAACTTAACAGCACAAAAAGCGGCCCTTGAAGCAGACCTCGAAAAGACTTTAGTTTTGATCAATAACTACAAGCAAGAAGTTAAAAAAGAACAGGCTAAATTAGAATCAGAGAGACATTTATTTTCTGAATCTCTTTTATTTTTCGGTTATGATACTCACGAAGACGATAAAGAAATCATGAGCAAGAGATTGTACGAAGAGCATAATGTAAAACAATTGAATAAAGAGATTTCAGACTATGTAGCAAGAGTTAATTTTTCTGCAAACGAAATCACAAAATATAATAAGCAAAATGAAGCTCTCAAAAGAAGACTAGAAGTGCATAATTTTGAAGATAATCAACCTGCTAAAAATCTTTCTTTAACTATTGATACTTTAAAAAGTTCTATTGAAGAAAAAAAGAAGGAAATCCTAGAGCTCAACCAAGAGTATTCAGATTACTTAAAAAGTATTTCACCTAAACTAGAGCTTGTTCATCATATGGATAATTTCTATAAAGCTAAGAAAGTATTTCATCAGTCATTGATCAATGATCATAATGAAGTTGCTGTTGATTTTGGTAAATTAATAGACCTCACAATTCAAAAGCATTTTGTTTATTACAAAATAAATAACCCTCACTCAGAGATTACTCTTGAAGAGCTTCATCAAAAACTGACGTCTCTTGCGGGAAAAATGGATAATAATACATATTCCGAGATTAAACCTTTATACGAAGCAGAAATTGAAAATGAGCTTGGAACAGGTTTAATATATAATAGAGAGGATACAACCATTGTAGATATTATCAGTGAAGGAAAACTACAGTGTTATTCTGGAACATCACTATATCTGATATTAAACTTTCTCAAAAACCCTAGTTTAAATAATCAAGTGGTCATCTCAAAAGATGCTCATATCCTTCCTGGTTATATCTCCATTGAAGAGGGAAAGAGAATCCTGTATGGGATCGAAACAACGGCCGCAGGAAAAGCGACTGTTAAATATGGACATTCCTCTAGCCTTCAAGGGAAAATAAGAATTCTTGATGCAAAACAATACCTCCTCTTTGATCTCTATGGATTTGATAATCAAAAGCGTAAAGAAGTTTTAACAAAGATGTTAACTTTTTCTAAAGAACAATATGGTATCAATATAGAAGATCTTTATTCACATGATGAAGAACAAATTGAAAGAAAAGAGAAAGAAAGCTTTCAATTCAAAATTAATAGCTCACCTTTATCATTTGGTAAATCAGCTCAAGCTGCTGGAGATATTGAAAGACAAGAATTCTCACAACAGGATAAAACAAGTACTTATGAAAAAGTAAAGGTTGTAGAAGTAGCTCCTATCGATATAGATGAAAACATGGAAAGTGATTCTAATTATGATGATGAATATCACAAAATGATATTAAGAGAAATAGTGATTAGTGACTTTAAATATGGGAACTTTAGAAACTTTCAGGTGCTTTCAGATGAGTCCAATGACCGGAGTATGAAAGCTCTTGTCTCTAGTCGTAACGGAGAAAGAGGTGATTTTATCGCTGAACGTGTTAAGAACTCTAAGGGTGAAGATATCATTAAAGTTACAGTTAACGGATCTGAAATATATCACTGTAATGACCCAGTCTTTTTAGAAAGTAAAGCTTATGAGACAAAAGTAGCTTTCATGGACCAAAGAATTATGTGTAATAAAACTGAAGAAATAGAAGAAGCAAAGAAAGGTAATTATGACACTGAAGTAGCACTATTTTATAGTTTTTAAAATAATGATGGGAAGCCACGTGCTTCCCTTATCTTTCATAAGGAATATCGATATCATTCTCACCGGCATAGGCCCCAAAGAGTTCAGTCATTTTCTCAACCGTCATATAGGTAACATTTCCGTCTTTTCCCATTAAAACTAATGAGTAGTCTACAGCTGTGGTTCCGGCAACAGTAGAAAGCGGTACAAAGGCAGGATAGAGCCCCATGATTGCAAGGGGACTAAGGGCGGCCCAACCAGCTTCTGTTACAAAAAAGTTCTTCCACTGTTCATCAGAGAATCCTGCTTTCTTAGGATCTAGAACATCTTGAATCGCTCTTACTGTATTTTGATCAGGTGGCCCAAACTCTCTCGTCATTTGCTTGGCCATGTCTTTTATACTAACGGAACTTTTAACTGAAGTAAGACCCCGTGGCATTGTCACAAGTCCCGCTTTATCTAGAGCGCGTCTCGCATCATGGGTACAGGCCTGTGAGAGTCCACCTTTACGGCCAACTTCCATAATGGTTTCTAATTGTTCTGGAGTGGCATCTAAAATATAATGAGATCCTGGAACATACTTATCCATATCCCCCATTTGATGAGCGGCTTTTCTTCCTTGGAACCATTTTTCATTAATTCTTCTTGGAAACAAAAATGATGAACCATCTTGTGAAAATGATTTCATGACTTTATTTCCGCTTTCATCTACTACTTCTTTCATATAACGAAGAACTAAATGTCCTCGATCTCCAGTGAACTCTACAACCACTGCTTTTCCTTGCTTTTCTTTAGGTATTAAATCTGAAAGTCTTAAGACTTTGTTGGCATTCATAAATTTTTCGGCCTGAAGACATAATGCTTTATTTGCGGGACCAAATGTAGGATTCACACAGGCCTTGGCCAGCTCTCTAAATCTTTGTCGATTGCTTTCGATGAACTGAGTACAGACAGCATTCTTCTTTCCAACTCCAGAACCACCGACACACTTTTTAAAAATCTTATCATCGACTAAATTACGATAGTTTCTCTGATCTATCGCACTTACTCTCAAGGTAACATTTGGAGAAGAGCTCACAGCTCTTGTATTGGGCGCGTTAGCAGATCGAGAAACACTACCTCCACCAGATGGCGGATTGACTCTAGGTCTAGAAAATCTTCTTGCTACAGCAGGCACAAATGGAAGAGCATCAATTGGAGTTAATGCAGCAGCAGTAATACATGCTCTTAAGTCATCCACCGCCATAAACTCTGGCGACTCTGGGTCTGAAGGACAAGTAACGCGGCCATTTTGACTTTGATGAGTACTACTTCCACGAAGTTGATTAAAGGACTCCTTACAAGTTTCTATTGTACTCTTTACTCCAGCTCCAAGAAAAACAGCATCTGCTCCAAGAGTGACCACTCTAGCAGAAATGATCGCAGCTCGTCCTAATCCAACAACGGCTCCTGCTCCAAAGGTACCAACAGTTAGCGCCAAGTTTATTCCCGTATCGAGTACAAGAGAGTTTACACCTTGTTTAATATCTCTAAAATTATCCATGCAATCTACCATATGATAGTAAGAACTCGCTGAGGATTGTAGCGGAAGATCATGATTTAAAAATTGTTCAGGGTTGGCCTCTCGTGCCCTTTGGTTTTCTTCTCTTGGTGCAAAGAGGCTCACATCATAATTTGGATTCGTTTGCATATTTTCTTGAAAATCATCACAATCGTCATTGTAGTCTCCATAAATGAGACACCGATTAACAGTATTATTTTTTTGAATTTTTTCGACGATAGCTTCTCTATTATTTAAAAACTGTTGCCTCAAAGCGAGCATTAAGTTTGACTGAGTTGGCATACTATCTTTGTCATAAACTTCATCCTCTAAGAAATCTTCCATATGATTACCGGCAAGAATTGGGAATGTACTTTCAATTAAGCGAATACTAGCATTAATCTTATCCCTCTTTTCTTTCTTGCCTCGCCCTCTGCCTCTTGTCTTTTTTAATTCCATTTTTAAAGCAAGCAAAGGTTCAATAGCATTAGTTCTTAAACTTTCTGCAAGTTGCCTTAGCCCACCTCTTGGACGACAATCTTGCTGTTCAAATTGTCGACAAAGGGCCGCATCACCTGGAGTCACCATTTGGTCACAAGGAACTTGATCGAGAGGATTTATCCCAAGAAGAGAGTTTAAATTCGTTAACTCAATAAACGCTTGCTCCGTTCCTAGTGAACTTCGCTTGAGGTATTTATAGTTCATAGCGATGATCGTATTTTTTTCTTTTTCTATCTTTTCTTGATTTCCATAGAGATCGGCTTCATAACACTGCTCCATTCGACTAGAGAAGTAGTCTTCTGTTAACCCAAGTTTTGAAGCTGAGTGATCTGAATAGAATTTCTCTAGAACTTGTGGGTTACTAAAGACACCTTTTTTATAGCTACTAATTGCTAACTCACATGCAGCAGCTGGGGACTGTCCTGGAGCACTACTAAAAACACTATTGAGCCAGCCATTAGATTTATCTTTTTCATATTGCTTAAAAGTAAAAGGACACTTTGATTGTGAGCGAAATTCATGCTGACCACATTTTTCAGAAAAAGGGCCATTCTTAGCAGCTTCAAACTCACTTAACATTCTTGCTAAAGTTTGATGATTGAATTCGTCTGCTTGAAGATTCAGCATTAGAAAGACAAAGAATGGAATTATTTTAAATACCCACATACAAGTATCTTATCGGATATCTCAGTTATCTTTATTAATAGATTTTCTATAAACAAAAAGGGCATCAACTTACCAATAATATCAGATAGTTAGAGATTGCAAATGAGATAATAAAGTCAAACTTTCGGTGCCAATTTTATAGTGCAAATTTATGGAATTTTACTTAATTTCTAAATTAATTGGACAGTGATCACTGCCTAGAACTTCCGGTGAGTGAGTACAAGATTTTACTTTTTTTACAAAGTCATCAGTGGACCAAAAGTAATCAATCCTCCAACCAACATTTCTTTCACGACAATCTCCCCTATAAGTCCACCACGTATAATGTCCATTCTCATCTGGAGTAAACTCTCGAAATAAGTCGGTAAAGCCTTGCTCTTTAAACTCATCCATCCATTCTCTTTCTATAGGAAGAAAGCCTGTTGTTTTCTTATTTGTCTTGGGATTGGCCAGATCAAGTTCAGTATGGGCAGTATTATAATCACCAGTGATAATCACTTCTTTCTTTTTCTTCTTTTTCATTTTCAAGGCAACTTCAGCAACCTTTCGACAAAAATCGAGTTTGTAAGGAACACGACTATGATCTCTTTTTCCATTGGGGAAATAGCAATTAATTAAAATAAATTCTGAAAATTCAGTAATCAGAGTTCTTCCTTCACAGTCAAACTCTTCGACCCCTAAACCAATAGTATGTTTATGCTCAATCCCCTCTTTTACCCATGTCGCGACACCGGAATAACCTTTACGTTCAGCTGGGGCATATAGGGCAGAATATTTTTTAGGATTAACAAGCTCTTCACTTAACTGCTCAGGTAAGGCCTTCGTTTCCTGCAAGCAAATGATGTCGGGCTTATGTTCAGATACCCAATCATGAAAACCTTTTTTTTCACAGGCCCTAAGTCCAGCGACATTCCATGATGAAATTTTTAATTTCTTCTTCATTTAAACTCCATTTATCATTACTTATTTAGGGGCGATCAAACTCATCATAGATACTAAGACCAAGTAAACTTTCAATCAAATCTTCGAGAGTTATTATCCCTAAGAATGCTCCACCATCATCCACTATTGCACATATGTGAGCTTTTCTCTTAAGTAGTCTTTCCAATAATATATGACTTTGTACTGTATGGGGAAGGATATCTATTTTCATCATGATATCTTTTACTTGTATCTCTTTCTTTTTTATATAGGAATCCAGAATATCCTTTCTCATAACATAACCCTTTAAATCATCTCGATTCACACCGAAGACTATTAAACGAGAGAAGGTATGAGAATTGATATCCACCATAGACTCTGCAATCGATTCGTTATAATTCAAACCAACAACTGTATCAGCAGGCTTTAAAATATCTTTCATATTGATATTGGTAAACTTCATTAAGGATTTCATAGTCTGATATTCATTTTTATGGATACTTCCACTTGAGAAACCAAGTTCAGCTAACGCCGAAATCTCTTCCCTAGAAATTTTATCAATTCCATTTCCTTTTATTAGATTTGTAATTTTTTCTGAAAGCCAGACCACAGGATAAGACAAAATAATCATGGGAGTAATAATTCTCATGGAAAAAGGGAGTAAAGACTTCCAAAACTTTGCTCCAATAGACTTTGGGATAATCTCACTAAAAAAGAGAATAGCAAAAGTGAGAACCGCAGAGAAAATTGTCAGGTATTCATTGCCCCAAAGTTTCTGGGCCTCGGCTCCTGCACCAGCAGCTCCAATAGTGTGAGCAATGGTATTAAACGTTAAGATTGATGCTAGAGGTCTTTCTATATCATCTTTTAAAAACTTAATTTTTTCATAGAGCTTAGGTTTTCTAGTCTCTAAGGAAGCTGCATAACTTGGTGTAAGACTCAATATTACCGCTTCTAATACAGAACAGGTAAAAGAGACCACAAGTGAAAGTGAGATATAGAAAGTTAACACAGCAAGATTTTAATGTGTTAGCTGTCTTCTGTAAAATAAGAAAGATTAATTTTTATTAGATATTATTGGCAACATTACTGTAAATGTAGAACCTTTTCCAATCTTTGATTTAAAAGAAATTTCACCTTTATGATCGACTACTATTCTATTCGATATTGAGAGCCCAATTCCAGTTCCTTTCCCAACTTCCTTTGATGTATAAAAAGAGTCAAAAATTTTCTCTTTTATTTCATCTGCTACTCCCTCTCCGTTATCAACAAAATTGATGATGGCCTTATTCTTTAAGGCCTTAAGTTCAATAGCGATCTTTCTCTTATCCTTTCCCTCACTCGCGTCTTTAGCGTTTGAAATTAGATTCATAAAAACTTGCTGAAGCTCTGAGCGATTTCCCTTAATATAAACCTCTTTTAATTTATTATCATTAAAAGAAATATCTATATCACTAGATTTATAGATATCTTCAACAAATGAAAATGAGTCTAATAAAATCTCAGACAGATTAATAGTCGCTTTACCCTGTCCTGATCGTGACAAATCTCTCAATCTACTTGTTATTCCTTGAATCCTTTCATGTGCCTTCTCTATAATGTTTAAAGATTTTAGCATTGATTCATCTAAAGAAGCCTTCTTCTTAATTTTTAAAAGATTACCAATTGCAATTGTTAAGGGATTATTAATCTCATGACCGACTCCGGCTGCTAGCTCACCAATAGAAGCAAGTCGAGATTGAATAACAACTTTCTGTGTCTCAAGCTTTAACTTTTCATCTGCTTTCTTTTGATTATCAATATCTTGAACTGTTCCTACAAGCTTTACTATTTTACCATCTTCAAAAAAAGGACTCCCTGTTGCTAAAACCCACTTAGTTCCACCTTTTCTTTTTAATGCTTTTAACTCTAACCTGTAAGACTTTCCATTCTCAATTGCTTCTCGAACGGCTTCGTCTATGATGCTTTGATACTCTGGTGCATATCCGCTGATTCCCTCTTCGAGAGTAGGCTCCATCCCATCACGACCTTTAATTTCCATAATATTAAAGGTTTCTTCAGTCCAAGACTGCTTTTTTGTTTTAAGATCTAATTCCCAGCCTCCAACCTTAGCTATTTTATTTGTTGAATTTAAAATACTTAATGTATTTGATAACCTTTCTTTAAATTGAAACTCTTTTGTCCTATCGAAACGTACTGCAAAATATCCTTCAATTTCACCTTCAATATTTATAATTGGAGAGATAATACTATAGACGTAATAAAAACTTCCATCCTTTGCCTTATTTTGAATATCTCCGACCCAAGTTTTTCCAGAGGAGATGGTGCTCCAAAGCTCTTTCCAAAATTTTTGAGGATGCTTACCTGAGTTTACTACTTTATGAGTTTTTCCAATGAGTTCTACTTTAGAATATCTACTAATTTTACAGAAACTATCACTCACTTCTGTGATGACACCATTTTTATCCGTAAAAGCAATAATTGAGTAATCTGATAACGTCTTAATGAGGTTATTAAGTCGACTCTCGACTTCCTTTTTAGCTGTAATATCTCTAGCAATAGCATAGATAATATGGTCTTCATCATTGGCTTTGCATGTCCAAGAGAGATGTTTTATAGTGCCATCTTTGCATCGATACCTATTATCAAAATGAAATAGATCTTCTCCTACTTTTAGTGAACTTGCTGCATTTTCTGTTTTCTCATGATCATCAGGATGGACAAAATCAAGGTATGGCGTAGTCAACAATTCTTCTTCGCTATAACCAAGTGTACTAGTAAAAGAAGGACTTACTTTAATAAAGTAGCCTTTAGTATTAGCTATACAAAGTAAATCGATAGAAAATTTAAAGAATTCTTTAATCATATTCTATATATAATATAGCTAATATTGAAAATTACAAAAGGCAAAGTTTATCTATAGTTTAAGTCTTCATAAGACAAGATATCTTTATGAATAATTTTATAGGATATCAGACAATGATGCATACCTCTATAGAGTATTTCTATAAAGGTTATATTACTTTAAACTAATGTGATAAAAAGTTGAGTATATAGATTCCTAAAATGGCTTCGTAGCGTTTGAAAGCTTTATCAATGAGAGTTTAAATTTGATCATTTCATCTTACGATGCTTGAGACTTCTAATCGTTTAACACAATAATGATTGTCATTGAGGAGTTTTAGACTAAAATTAAATTTATGGAAATACTCACTCAAATCATACTCCCTCTCTCGCTGGCCTTTATCATGTTCTCAATGGGCCTGACTCTTACCCTAGAAGACTTTACAAATATAAAAAAATACCCAAAAGCCTTTATTGTTGGTGCCCTCTTACAATTAACGAGCCTACCGATAATTGCTTTTGTAATAGCGAGTATTGGCATTGCTCAAAATTATATCTCACTAGAAATTGCCTTTGGTCTGATGGTCATAGCATCTTGCCCAGGTGGAGTAACATCGAATTTGATGGTGCATATGAGTAAAGGAAATACAGCTCTTTCCATTTCTCTAACTTCAGTTATGAGTATTTTATCTGTTCTTACGATCCCACTATTCGTTAATTTTGCTTACAATACATTTATGGGTGCACAAAATACGACTCCCTTACCAATTGCTAAAACCGTAGTTGGTATCTTTGTTATTACCTTAGTTCCTGTCATTATTGGTATGCTCATTCATGCTAAGAAGAAAGAGTTCACTCAGAAAATGGAACCTATATCCTCGAAGATAGCGACAATTCTTTTTGTAGTCATCATTCTTGCTATCGTTATTGGCAAATGGAGTTTACTTATTGAGAATATCTTCACTCTTGGACCACTTACTCTCTTCTTCAATCTCATCGTCATGTTAGTGGCGAAACTTTCCATTAAGGCCTTTGGTGTTAGTGTGAAAGATCAAATCGCCATAGTCTTTGAGTGTGGCCTACAAAACGGAACTCTTGCGGTTATGATCACTCTTACCTTCTTAAAAAACGAAATGATGATGTTACCAGGTGGTTTGTACTCTATTATCATGTTCTTTACTGGCGGAGCTTACCTGCTCTATTTAAGACATAAAAATAAACTAGCGATTAAAGCTTAAACAAGGAAATGGCATTTATGAACGCCAAAGATATATTAGATTTTATTTTACAATGGTTACCTTCTTTTGGTCTCACCATTCTAGGTGTCCTATGCGTACTAGCTTATAATTTTATATTTCTAAATCCTGCCAAAAAAGACCCTACGCAATCGAGAATGGGTCGCCAGTTCGGCGTTGGCCTTGTCCTCTTGATTTTTGTTATACTGGTTCTTCTCAGTCTTCCTATAAGTGAAGGTATGAAAGGGGAACTTCTAAACTTACTTGGCTTGGCCATAACTGCCACCATTGCTCTTTCTTCCACAACTTTAGTAGGAAACTCTATGTCAGGGCTTATGTTAAAAATTATTAATAATATACGCCCAGGAGACTTTCTGAAAGTGGGTGATCATATGGGTCGTGTTTCGGAACAAGGTCTTTTACACGTAGAAATTCAAACAGAGGATCGAGATCTAACAACACTTCCGAACCTCTACCTTATTACAAACCCAGTAACTGTGGTCCGCTCCTCAGGAACAATTATTTCGACGACTCTATCACTAGGATACGACGTATCAAGACATCGTATAGAGAAGCTCCTTATTGATGCCGCGATTAAGGCGGAGCTCAAAGATCCTTATGTTCAAATCTTAGAACTTGGTGATTATTCAGTTACCTATAGAGTGGCTGGATTCTTGATTGATCCAAAATATCTCATCTCATCTCGTTCTAAACTTCGCGGACAAGTATTAGATGTTTTACATGAGAATGGAGTTGAGATTGTCTCTCCTACTTTTATGAATCAAAGAGTTTATCAAAGCAATGAGAACTTCATACCTAAGCCTGAAAAGAAAATTAATAATAACGATAGTGGTAAATCACCTGAAGATATTATCTTTGACAAAGCAGAACAAGCTGAAGATTTAGAGAAAGTAAAAGAAATGATAAAAGAAAATCAAGAAAAGATGAAAGAACTTGAAGAAAAAAATGATGAAAGAACACCTGAAGAAATTGAAGCCCTAAGAATAAAAATACAAAAACGATTAGACTACCTCAATGGATTTTTAGAAAAGAAAAAAGAGTAAGATCATTACTTTAATTTAAGCATCTTAACACCATCAACATATTCTTCACTTTGAAAGCTCGTTACATTTTTAAGCTGAATAATCGTTTTCTCTATTAGTTTTAGAGAGTTACTAATTTTCAATATATGTTCTTTATTAATATCAGGATTTTCTTTTGAGATCTTATTTAAGAATCCATTTGCAATCATAAGGGAATTATTAAATTCATGGTTTGTTAAAACAATAAGAGACTGTATGGCTTCTAATTGCTTTGATTGGCTGTCTTGATTCAACCATGAAGCTTTTCTTAAAAGTGTTTGAATTTTTACTTTAATCACTTTTTCTTTTGACGACTTACACAGATAATCATCGGCACCAGCTGTAATGGCAGTCATATAGGCATCATCTCCATTTTTGGAGGTTATCATTAATATTGGTGTCGTAATAAACTCTTTAATGGACCTAATTTTTCGACATAATTCATCGCCATTCATTACTGGCATTTCTAAATCAGTAATAATAATATCTGGCCTGTCTTCAGAAACTTTGCTTAATGCTTCAGCAGGGTCTCTAAAAGAAATAATTTTAACATTTGGTATTTGAGAAATAATTTCACTCATATGCATTATAAATGTACTACTATCATCGATAAGATAAATTTTCATAGCTATCCCTTAAAAGTAAATATTCTACCATGAAACAAAATTTATAAAACACACAAATTTCAAAGGAAGAGTTATAAATATATGACTTTAGGTAGTATCTGACTAAACAGCCCGACTTTCTAAAATATTAATTTATTTAATATAAAGTGACGATAAGTATCTACCATAATTAAAAGGAATAAAATTTTGATGAAGCTTATCTTATGCTCTATTTTATTTACATTATCGCAATTTGTTTCGGCCATGAGCTGTGACACTATCGAGAATGGAAAGAAAACAATGTGTAACAGCTACACACACTTTAAGAAAAAAGACCCTGTAAAGCTTAAAAAGCTCTGTACAGCTGGAGACATGGACACACCTTATATGAAGATAAAAGGTGTCCTTAATAAGACAGAATGTAACCCTAAAGGTGCCATAGCAAAATGCCGTTTAAGAGACCACGACATGACAATTTACTTTAGTGGAGAAATGAAGGTTTTAGAAAAAGGCTGTAAGTTTTTTAAAAAAGCAGAATTTATAAAGCTCTAATTTTTACTTTATATTCTCTTGTCCTTCATTAATAATATCTGGCAATTCACCGTAGTAATCACCTTCTCTAAAGCTAAGCTTTTCTTTATATCCATTTTGCTGAAGATCGATAAAGTACTTCTTCAAGCGGAAAAGAGGTCCCGAAACTTTATGAGAAATGATCACTGTTAAAATGAAAGAGAAGATGTAACAAACAGCTGCACTTACTCCCAGACGAAAAATAATCTTATCTTTATGATAATCCATTACTTTAAAAAAAGCCGAATCACTTGATAAGTGTAAACGTACTCCTAGCTGATTAATTTCATGAAAAGAATCATAGACCTGATAAAAAACTAAGATAAAGCAAACTGTCATGATGAGCAGGTTGATAATGACTAGAGTTAGTTGAAATTTAGGAAAAATAATATAGTTATTTAACTTACGGTTTTTCATCTTCTTATTTCTCATCAATTAAGTTTAGTTTTCCAAAAGGAAGTTTTATGACAAATAAAGAGCGTTGTTTATCAACAACTAAAAGTTTATCTTCTAAAAACGAAACCTTATAAACTCTGTCTATTTCATCATCAAGAAATGTATAAAGCACTTCTCTTTCTTTTTTGATTGGATCAACTAATAATACATTCTTATTAGTCAGCGTCAGTAGCTTTCTATTAGGCATCATCATTGTGTTTTTATAGTGAACACCGGAGTATGTATGTAGGATGACAACTTCACCACTAACTGAATTATAAACATAGTGCTTATTCTTTGAAATAAATGTCATTCTATTCTCTGTAATCAAATGAATCGAATGTATATCTTTAGTTGAAATAAGGGGGTGTTTCTTAACTTCATTCTTTAAGGATTGAGAGTCTATCTCTCCAATATAAGAGTTATTATCTATAAAGTCTTCCTTAGACCCAATATAGCGAGTTCCATATATGTACTTATCATTTCTTTTCTTAATGCCTCTAAACAGAAAATTATCACTGAGAGAATGATTGTTTATTATTGATCTACTCTCTGGTTGATATTGGGCAATTACTCCACCTGCCTTCTGCCCATTATTACCTTTTGCTCTTCCTACTAGAAGGAGATTATCCCCAGCATTTTTTAACATATCAACTTTTTTAATAGAGTTAGATTGAAGTTTATACTGATTCAAATTATCAAAGAATAGCGGATTTTGTCCTAAATCATTTCTTTTAAGAAAAATTGTGCTTGCTGTCCCCATACTCCATTTATTATCCATTTCCCATTTAAACAGCTTGGTATTACCGGTAATAAAGTAAACATCCTCACCAATTGCACCAAACTGGGTAGGTCTTCCAACTCTACTATCTCCAATTTTTGAGAAGAGTTCACTTTCACTATCAAAATCATGAAGGGAAATTCCCTTCAACAATTGCAACAAGTGTATTTTTAATTTTCTTAAGATCAACAATTCTTGCTTTGTAATAAGACATCTGAATATCAATTGTTTTTTCGTTTGAGTAAACCAGAGTCACAATTGGGTTATCAATTGATGGCCTATTTTTAACAATTGCGATTTTAGTTTTTCTAAAGGGATTACTGTCCCTGACGGGTCTTTCAGCAAGAGGAGCAGCACTGGCTTCACTTAAGTCAAAATAACTTCTTCCACTTGTATCTTTTAGGCTCAATATAGTCTTAGCATTACTTTTATAAAAAGAGTAAGTAACGTTAGGATCTCTACTTAGACTTAGTTCTTCTAATGGTGAATTATCAAAGCCTTTTTTAAAGAGTTGATACTTTTTATTTTCTCTTTTAACTAAGACCATCTTTTCAGAGTCACAGTGAAAAGAACCTGCAAATTTGGCATTTTTTAGTTGATGATCAAAAGCAGTTTCCTTAAAAATCTGATTTGAAAACTGATAATGATAAGCAACAAAACTATCTTCGATACGAGAAATTACACAAAGCCCTTCATTATTTGAAGAGAGATAGTGTATTCTTCTTTCTTTCACAGGAAAACTTGATACTAATTCAATTTCATTGGTAGCAGTGCTTAGTCGTAACAACTGTATAGGTCTTTGAGTTATAACAAAGGTATTCTCACTAGAGTGTAAAATCTTTTTAAATTTACCAATTTTCGTATTACTTAAACTTTCGGTTGGGGTATATGACTCTACGATCTCTCCATAATTTTTTACCTTATAGAGATCAAAAAGGTTGTTAATTCTTTTTCCTTTGTTTCTATGATAGCTAAGAACATAGTTTGTAGGAATATTATCTAAGTTATAAATCCCAGTTTTTCTTAGATCAAAACCAACAAAATCTTGGGACACTTTCTTTATAGTCGCTTTAAAGTTTTCTGAAACAATGGTTTTATTTATTTTTTGAAAATCATCTTCAATTTTCTCAAGGTCTTTCTCAGACAATTGGAAATCATCAGCACCAGTGTTATCTCCTGTAGTAGTGCTAGTAACAGAAGATGCAGGAGCAGGAGCGCCACCACCATCTCCTCCACTATTACATGAAGAAAGGAATAATAATCCAAGGGATATGAAAAGAGTCTTTAACATAGTTATATTATCGGTTACTTCTTTAAAATTCAGTAATACAAACTTTTTTTTTGACTTATTTACACAATATCAACAAGTTACTTATTTAAAGAATACTCTATAAAGTATTCACTCTTAGTTAAAGGATTCAAACATAACTTTCTGAAAGTATGAAATACCTATATTAACTCCTTGAAAACATTATTTACTTTTAGTTAATGAAACCAACACTCATTAGAAATTTACTGAATCTTTTTCGAAGCTACCTGCATATAACTTCCTTAACAAAACAACTGTCTCACAAATAGGAGGAAGACATGAAAACATTATTAGCAATTATTTTAACAGTATCATCAATTATGAGTTTCGCAGGAGATGACAAACTAGAGATCGTAAGAATTAAAGACTCTAGTGCTCAGTCAGCTTTTGCTCAAGCGCAAGAGATGACAAAAGAGATCAACGGTGATCGCGGGGGAAGAACAAAGTTTCCATACCTCAGAGTATGTAACCCTACTGCCGGTGATATGGATGACTTCAGCTTTCGAAGAAAGGCCTACACATCTTCAAGCTTTGTAACTCTCAATCACGTAAATGGAATGTACACAGCACTTGTTAAAGTTAGATGTGAAGACTAAGCCTTAAGTTTCGTATGTGGTTAAAGTGATTAATGTGGTTAAAGGGGTCATTTAAAATGGCCCCTTTCATAGTAAGTATATTTTTCACATACTCTTGCCATATTATTCACAGAATACTAGATTTAGGCCTACAAGGTACTGAAATTATGAATGTATGTACAATATCAAATTCACTTGAAGAGTATTTAAACGGTACTAGACTGAGCATGAATCAGGTGGCCACAAGATGGGGTGTATCGACTCCACTCTTATCACAAATTAAGAATGGTAAGAAAAAAGCCAGTCTAGAATTAGGTCTAAAAATCCTTAGAGAATCTGGAGCAAGTATCAATGAACGTAAGAGATGGATAGAGTCTCAGGGTTCAAAGTGTAGTGAACTTGGAAAGGTTTACAAAGACGAGCAAAAAGAAAGAGTTGAATTAAAACTAAAGTCTAATGTAAGTGAATTACTAGAGTCTCATCCAATTATGATAGATATCTTCTTGGATATTTCATTGATGGGAACAACAGGACTATCATGGAATAGTATATTAAAAAATTATGGTGAGTATGGTTTTCAATATATTAATCAGCTCATTGCTTCAGGTATTGTCTCTAAGAAAAACGATCGTTATTTCATAGTCCATGAAAATCTTCCTCATGCTCTCAATTTAGAAAACTCACTTGGAATGATGAAGAGTGTTTTTGATAGATTAAAAACATCTGCACAGAAAGAAGAATTTAAAGGTGAATTTCATTTTGACCTTACGGATGTTTCAAAAGAAGGATATGAAAAGTTAAAAGAACTTAATAAAGAATATAGTAAGAAAATGATTAAAATAGTAAAGGAAAATGAAATGCCAAGAATAGAAGGTGGAGTAAGAATTATTTCTCAAAATATAACATCAATACTCCAATGTTTCTGTCTCATCTTTTTATTTATCGGATCACCAACCCTCACCTTCGCTCAAGGCGGAGGTTTAACTGGTGGTGGTAGTGGTATGCTTGTTGATGACTTGAACATAAATATTGAAGACCTAAAAAGGGCCATGCCAAAGGGCGGCTTTCCAACAAAGTATCCTTATAAAATAAGAACTCAACACTTTGGTGAAACCATAGAGCTTGTCTATAAACCAGCTGCTTACGCTACTGTTTACTTCTCTAAGAAAAGTGATGCTATAGATAGTATGATTGAAATGAATAAAATTTTACAAAAAGGGAATCTCGATTCTAAAGAAGCAAAACATATAATGAGACTCCTTCCCATAGGAAGATGTAAAACCCATAATTTAAAGCAATTTGAAAAAAGGGCCTTAGAAGGATAACTAACAAAAGGCACGATAAAACCAATGGGATTTAGAGTTGAAGAAAGTTATACTCCACAAGGTAGTATGCGATATCAAGTCATCTCTGACTTTCTTATCCCTTGTGTTGAGAAAGAAAATTAATATACTGCCCTAACTCCACTTTAGAAGTACTTTTCCTGTGGCCTTTCCTGTCTCTAGCTCTCGATGAGCTTCAGAAATATTTGCTGCGGGAAAAGACTGATGAATATTAGGCTTAAGAAAATCATATTCTTTCATTTTAACCATACTCTTCTCTACCCATTTATGATCATCAAAGTAAGTAAGAGCGTTAAGTCCTGACATGGTAATATTGCCCAACATAAAATCAAAGAGACTAAGCTTTGGAACAGTTAAGAGCGTCTTGATAAGTTTTGGAATAGATTTCTTACCATCAGATATTGCTGAAGATAATCCAAGGCAAAGAAGATGACCACCAAGCTGTAACCTTGAAAGCTGATCCTTAACTTCTTTTTTAGAACCTGAGGAATTTAAAATAAACTTATATTCTTTTTTCACGGGAGACTTTTCAAACTCCTCTCTGGTCATGGCCTTAGCCCCATACTTTTCTATAGCAGGAAACTTACTAGAATTTCCTGTTAGTCCTATGGTTTCAATTTCTAAATGCCTTAAAATTTGAAGGGCAATAGAACCAACTCCTCCAGTTGCACAGTCGATAACAACCCTATCTCCTCTTCTTAGCCGACCGATTTCATCAAGGCATAGATAAGACGTTATAAAATTAACAGGAAGTGCCGCAGCTTCTTCTAAACTTAAGTGGGAGGGAATTTTTATCACTTGATATGGAAGGACTTTCACATGACTACTATAACCACCAAACTTCGTTCCCGCTAAAACCTGATCACCAACTTGAAAGTCTTTAACTTCCGCTCCAATATGAGTCACAACTCCTGATACTTCATATCCTGGTATATACGGCTTAGGGGGTGCATCTTGATAAAGACCTAATCTCATCATGATATCAGCAAAATTTATTCCCGAATATTTCACTTGGATGATCATTTCTTTTCCCGTAGGAAGTTTCAATTCATCCCCGTCTTCTATCTTTAATTGTTTGGCAGAGGAATTTTTTCTAATATAGATGGCTTTAGTTTTTATCATTGTATTCTCTTTTTAAGTTAGTTTCCTTCATCATAACTCTATTAGAGAATCGCTTCAACGTATAGCTTAAAGATTCTTATAAGTATTGATAACTTTATTCAGTTCCTCGACGCTAAAGCCACCGTCGTGGAAATAGACAATCTTACCGTTTTTATCAGTTAGGATCACACGGCTACTTCTCGGATTTTCATTCCCTGTAAACTCTTGAACTTTTCCACCATCTTTGTAAATAGTGATGACACCTTTCCAAAGTGGTTTAGGAATCCCTTTTCTCATGCCATTATCAATTTGAGTTGAGAACATGCGCGGGAACATACCTTTAATGGTGGGAAGTTCATAGGTAGGAATATTTGCTTGTTTCATGTCCAGACCTATAAGCCAACGATCAATATCAAATTGAGATTTATGCTTATATCCAATCAAAAAGAGAGTTGGCTCACCTTTAAAGTCATCTGGGAATTGATAATCTTTTCCCTCAAGTGAACTTCCTACTACTGAAGGAAAATCTTTACCTACCAGCTTTTGATTAGGGAAATGAGAACAGC
>JAONMX010000019.1 GCA_028378565.1 Bacteriovoracaceae bacterium | reverse complement strand
TTTGTAAGACAATCTTTATTGCCAATTGATTTCCTTAAGAGAGTAGAAATGACTTCGTACTCACTTAGTTTCATCTCGTAACCATTAAAAATTCTAAACAATCTTGTTCTTTCAATACCTGTTAAATCAGTCATTTGATTAAATGTAAGCTCTGAATATGCCAATTTAAACTCACCAATTACTTTTGCTTGTAGTTTCATCACTACCTCCTATCGAGGATTCTTAAAGCAATCTAAATGCCAGTTTTGAGCCTCCTAAATTTAATATGTTAGGTGATTTTTTTTGTTTTTTTACTTTAATTCGGTAGAATAAGAACCAATATAGACTTTTAAAAGCTAGGGCCTACTTATTAAAATAGCATCTACAAATATTCGTTTCGAAAACCCACTAGATGGTGATCATAACTGGCCACATAGGATGCCAATTCTATCTGACCTTGTGAATGAGTTTGCTCCTCATATACTAGGGAGCCAAGAAGGAAGACAGCCACAATTACTTCAATACGAAGAATCATTGAAAGATTTAACACTCATTAGCTCACATAGGGAGTGGATAGAAGAAAGAATGTACCCATGTTTGTATATTAACTTGAACGTCGTTACTGTTTTAGAAAGTGGTGATATTTGGTTAAGCTCTACTCCCCATGAGGCGGGCACTAAGTCTTTTAAGTCTGCTTTTCCAAGACTTTGTACTTGGGCAAAAGTAAAAGCTTTTGATAAAGACTTTCTTGTCGTTAATTGTCACTTAGATCATGTTTTAGGTGAAACAAGACTAGAGCAAATTAAAGTCTTAATAAAAGAAGTTACAAAAATTAACTCAAATAAACTTCCTCTTATAATAATGGGTGACTTTAATGAGTCGCCAACGGGACAAGTAAGAAATGAGGTTCTTAGTAAACTAGACCTTAAAGATCCATGGATTGACCTAAAGATTCAAGAAACTAGTAGTTTTCATAAATTTGATGGTATCGATAACTCTCATAATGGTGGTTCACGAATAGATTGGATTCTCACATCTAAGGATATTACCAATCTAAACATAAGACTTGATAAATTTAGCAGAGAAGGTATCTACCCTAGTGATCACTTCCCTGTATTTGCAGAATTTAAAGTTTAAGCCCTGATTCTTCACCTAGCTTGAGATAGGTTTCAATTCCTTGTTGAGTATATTCCAGAATATCAGATGAAGGCTTCCACTTCCCAGCTTCTCCTAGAACAATAACTGTTGAGCCTCCAAAGAGAAAATAGCCTTTCTCGTCTCCTCTTTGAAAATCTTTATCTTGATGTGACTGAATAATTTTTCCAACACAAGTAGCTCCAACTTCAATATAAGCAAGCTTTCCAAAATTTTCAGTTTCTAAAATCGTTACAACTCTTTCATTTTCAACAAATATATCGGGCTTCTTTTTAAGTGCAATCGGGTTTACTGAATGAAGTTCTCCTTTTATTCGATAATGATCTAACGTGGTTCCATTATCAGGATAATGATAACGGTGATAATCAACCGGACATAACCTTGCCAGCAGAAGTGGACCGTTTTCAAATGTAGAATTCCATTTCTCATTTCGCAATAACTCTTTAGAGGATAAAAACTTTCCCTTTACAGGAATAACTTGGTCATCAGTAACCCTATCATATCCAAAATACCGAGCTTCACTAAAGGCAGGTAGTATATGACAATCTTTTACAAACTCTCTAGCACCATCTTTAAACCTTCTAATAAAGAACTCATTAAAAGATGAATAAGGATCCTCTTTCGTTCTTCCTTCTTCAGGTAAATACTCTTCAATTTTGATTTTAAAAGCATCTATAAAAGGAGCCACTTTCTTCTTACTAAGCCCAGAACTTTGCATCATCCCATAGGCCTTACTTACAAAAGGCATGGTTACAAATGTAGAGGCAACTTTTCCAGAAAGAGATTCATAGAGCCATCTAACGGCCTTATCACCGTATACTTTCTCTACTTCCATTTCTTTCGCACCGCGATTAAAATACTTTATTTCCAATGACTTACCCCACTTTTTACAGTATAATGACACAAAGTTGTCTTGAGAATTTTTTCAGAGCTTAGTATAACTTAACTAGAGAATATTGGGTAGTTCAAGGAGTAATGCGTGAACCTATATAAATTAAAGCTAATCCCTCTTATTTCAATCCTAATAACAGCAATATTTAGTACCAACAGTTTTGCACTTTTTGATTCTTCTGAAAAAGCCGCTTTGCTTGAAAATGAAAAGAATACCATCAATATTTTTAAAAATAATGTCATGTCTGTTGTAAACGTCAGCAATATTCGAAATATAAAAAGAGGAGGCTTTTTCTCTGGTTATAGTGAAATGGAAGTTCCAGCTGGTCAAGGTTCAGGATTTGTTTGGGACGACAAAGGACATATTGTAACCAACTATCATGTTGTCCAAGGTGGTGATTCTTTCTTAATTAGCTTTCATAAAGATACGAAACAATATAAGGCGAAGTTCATCGGCGGTGAACCAAAAAAAGATATTGCTGTCCTAAAGCTCATTGAAATTCCAAAAAATTTAAAATCTCTAACAATCGGTTCATCTCAAGCATTACAAGTTGGCCAAAAAGCATTGGCCATTGGAAACCCATTTGGATTAGACCACACAATAACTAGCGGTATTATCTCTGCCCTAGGTCGAAAAATTAAAGGGTACGGAGGAGTCACAATTCAGGGAATGATCCAGAATGATTGTTCTATTAATCCGGGCAACAGTGGTGGTCCTCTACTTGATAGCCAAGGAAAACTTATTGGTATGAATACTATGATTTATTCATCATCTGGTTCAAGCTCTGGAGTAGGTTTTGCTGTTCCAGTAGGAACAATTAAATCAATTGTTCCGCAATTAATAAAACATGGAAAAGTGATTAGACCTGGTCTTGGTATTGGCCTGCTAGAAGACAATGTAAAACTATACTTTGGTATTGAGGAAGGCATTGTTATTAAATTTGTAGATCCAAAAGGTCCAGCAGCAAAAGTTGGACTTAAAGGAATGGGAAGAGATGGTTCTGGTCGTTATATTTTCGGAGACATCATCATCAAGATAAATAATGAAAAAGTTAATACCTACGATGATATTTATCAAGTCCTAGAGAACTACAAAGTAGGTCAAAGTGTTGAAGTAACATTTATTCGTGATGGCAAAGAAAAAAAGCTCAAAATAAAGCTAGCCGCTCTTTAGAGACCTAAAAATAATCCACAGGAAGAAAGGTCCACCAATAAAACTAGTAACAACTCCTAACGGAAGATTTCCTTCCGTTAGAATCACCCTACTTAATAAATCACAAAGCATAAGAAACGTAGCTCCAAATATAAAACAAACTGGAAATAAGATCATATGATTTTTGTTATATAATTTTTTTGCTATATGAGGAATAATCATTCCAACAAAGCCTATTGGACCAAAAGAAGCAACAACTGGAGCTATTAAAAACGAAGTTAAGATAAATATCTTATTCTGTGTTTTCTTAACATTAACTCCATGAGTATGAGCAAACTCATCTCCAAGATATAATAAATTTAGATCTTTTAAGAACATAACTGAAATAAGTAAAATAGGAATACAGATTATCATTATTGACCATAGTGATGAATAACCAACGACATCAACACTTCCCATTAACCAACGAATCATTCTAATGCCATCAACCTGTAAATTTAAGAATTGTAGTAATAAGACAATACTTGAGAAAAACATTGAAAGAGCAACACCACATAAAATAAGAGTGTAGTTATTAATACTATGAAAAAGATTATTGAAGGCCGTCAAAATAGTAATGGTTAAAATAGCACCCAAGAATGCAAAAATTGTAACAGAATCTACAAGGTAAATAGAAACGACGGCACCAGATGAAATGGCAATCATCGCACCCAAACTACCACCTGTCGCTACTCCAAGGGTATAAGGCGTTGCTAGATCATTACGAAAAAGAGATTGGAAGAAAAGCCCTGCAATACTTAAGACCCCCCCCACAAAGGCACAGGTCAAAACCCGCGGAAACCTTAGTTCTCTAAGAATCAAAGCATCCTCTAGACCGTGATTGAAAATATTTATAAAATGTCCTCCAAAAGATAAAGCACTTAGCATTGCTGCAATAAAAATGAAGAACATAATAAAATATTTATTCATTACTTATGACCTTTAATGAAAAAATCATTATCACCAGAAACGATTTGGAAATTATAATTATAAATAGAGTTAATAATATCAGGAGTTATTTCCTTTTTCTTTAGAACTTCCCAACCGCTATTTTTAGCTAATACAATCCTATCTCCATAAAACAAACTCTGATTTATATCGTGAGTAATCGCAATAATACCTTTATTTTCAATTTTTGCTTGTTTGGAGATTAAGTCCAATAATTCTATTTTTTGATGTGGGTCCAACCAAGCAAGTGCCTCATCAAGTAAAATGAAATCTGTATCCTGTAAGAAGGCCCCTATCAGTAAAGCTTTCTGTAATTCCCCACCACTCAAAGTTGCCAATAGACGATCAAGAGGTATTTTAAAATCAAATTTTTCCATCAGCTCATTTAGCTTTTCTTTTTCATCAGCAAGAAGAGCGCTAGGGTAAAGCTTCCATGGATAGCGAGAATAATTAAAAAACTCACAAAGAGAAATATTTAAATTAGATATTGATTTTTGAGAGATATGAGCTATTTTTTGAAACAATTCTTTCGAGTCTATCACTTCTAACTTTTGGTTAAATAGTGAAATACTACCACTGTAGCTTTGTCTTCGGATAAGACAGTTTAAAAATGTACTCTTGCCTATTCCATTCTTGCCTAAAATAAAAACAATCTCTCCTTTATTGAAACTTGCATTGAAGTCTTCAACCAACTTACGACTTCCAATATGTATCGATAAATTACTTACTTCTAACATTTAAACCCTTGTATAGTTCCTCTAAAAACAAGATTGTTCTTGAACTCGGCACATGAGCCCCTAAACTACCAACCTTAAGAATTTGAACACCTTTATATCTATTAAGTTGTTTTTTAACTCTTTCATCTAATTGTTCATTATCCTTAGATAAAATAATTAAGTATTTAATTTTCGCTTTAATAAACTTTTCAATATCCCATTCCAGATACCCACGACTAGTTGTAATAACATTGACAAGACCAGTGCTGGCTATAACATCTGAGAAGTAAGTATCCTTTCCTGCAATAGTGAAGCCTACAACCTTCCCGCTTCTTTCTTTAATGGCAATTGCAAATGCAAACTTCCCTTTTAAGTTTAGCTTTAAAAGTTTTTTTTCAAGCTTCAGGAATTCTTGTATCAACTCATTTCCTTTTTCCTCTTCGTTAAAGTCAGTACTAAGGCTTTCAAGAGACTCTTTTACATCATTATAAGTATTAAAAGGATATGACTTAGACTTGATGCCTAATTTCTCTAACTTTTTAGAAAGCTGATCATTTTTAATTTTCTGTGAAAGAACAAAGTTTGGCCTTAGACTAATGATTTTTTCAATATTTGGAGTAAGAAGTGAACCAATTTTTTCTGTTTTAATCTGACAATAATTACTACTTCCAACAATTTTATTACTAAGTCCTAAATCAATTAAAGTGTAACAAACAGAAGGAGAGGTTGTTATGAGTCGTTGTGATTGAACAGATAAAGAAAAAAAGATGATGAAAAAATTTATGACTAGTTTCATTGCAGCTCAAATTTAAATTCAATATTACGATCTATAATATTATCGCCCACTTCTTCAAATTTTGCACTCTTTAAGGTTTTTATGGCCGACTCATCTAATAAATCATAGCCACTAGACTTATCTAGCATAACGTTTGTGACATAACCCTTTTCATTTATACTGTAACTTAGCTTCACCACCCCCTCTTGCCCCAGTCTACGGCTACGGCTAGGGTAAGCAGGACTCATGACCACATTACTATCTTTTTTTGTAGTACTAATCCCTTTCTTGCTTGGCCTAAAGGCTTCTGACTTCATCTCTTTTTTCGATTTCTGTTCATGACTTATTTTCTTTGTTTTTATGTTTTTTTGTAATTTGTTTTTATTATTGGCTTTAATGATAATATTAATTCCAAAGTTTCCTTGATTGACTGTAAGTAGTGGCTGCTCTTCCATAAAAGAACCCCAAGGAAAAGCAAACACTACTATGTGAATAAAAATTGAAAGTACTATTCCTAAAAATATTTTCATTAAAACCTATGTGTATATTTTATATTATAGTTTCGATCAGGAGTTCCAAAAGAAGAAACCTGTTCATATTCCCTATCAAGTAAATTACCAACCTTAAAGTCTATGATTTGCTTTTTATTGACTCTATAACGAGAAGTCAGATGTGTTACAACATACGAGCCCAAAGTCACGGTACTAGAGTCTGCCCTTCTTCCTACAAAAGTATTTAAAAGACCGAATTCAAGGGAATCACTTTGTAGAAGAGTTATGTTCAAAGAAGCACTTGAACGAGGTCTTCTTAACAAATAAGTTCCATTCGTCTTATCTAAAGCATCAAGATGGGTATAATTTAAATCAAGAATCAGCTTTTCAGCTATTGTTGTATCTAAGGACACTTCATAACCATCAATTTCAGCCTTATTCGTATTGCTATACTGATAAGTACTTGGAGCAATTTCAATAGCGTTAATATAGTCTCGATAAGAAGTATTAAAGTACACCGCTTCAAGATTAAACAACTGGTGAGTCATTATAAATCCTGCTTCAAACGATTTTGATTTTTCAGCTTTTAAGCTTTTATTACCTAGAGACGAGAATGTTTGATAGAGAGATGGTGATTTTACCCCTGTTGAATAAGAGGACTTAATACTTAGACCTTCCAAAACCTCTAAATTTGCACCAACTTTATATACATTTTCATCTTCAAAAAATTTATATGTCTCTCTTCTCACACCCAAATCAATATTTAATTTTGATATTTCAGTATTTGAATTTAGATAGAATGCTACTCTTTCGTTATCACGACTCTTGTCGGAAGTGCTTCCTAATTTTTTTGCAGTTTCAGTGCTATATTTAACTCCACTAAGAAGTTGAGACATTCCAAGATAAGACTTATTCTCAAGTTCTACTTCTTGTTGTCTACCAGAGTAAGGAAAATAACTTCCTGAAGATATTAAATCTCTACTAATATCATAATTACTCACTTCAAGAGATGGCTTGAGAAAATTGTTAATCTTTTTAAAATATTTCAAACCAACTAATGATGTCTTCACAGTTGAAGTGCTATTAATTACATCTCCTGTTGAGCTATCAAAATCATATGTCGAACTACTTCTTCCTAAAAGGAAATCAATCTCATCAGTCTTTGAAACTTGATACTTAATTTTTCCAAAGAGAGACAAGTTATCAAACTCATCTTTTTCTGAGAAGGCCAACCGGTCCTCATTATAAGCAGAAATACCATCAACCTTCTGAGAGGCTCCAGTTAAAGAATATGAAATATTGCCATTTTTTCCCGAAGTATTAAAAGAAGCTTGCTGATTATTATAACTCCCATAACCAACACTAACACTTGTGATCGGAGTATCTGATTTTCGAGTTGTAATCTTTACGACTCCACCAATCGCACCACTACCATAGAGAACACTCTGACTACCTTTTATAACTTCAATGCTTTCGATTAGATCAAGTGGCAAAAATTCTAGTCTTGGAGCACCAGCAATACCAGTAACATCGTTAATCACGACACCGTCTAATTCTATCAGCGTATGTCGATTATCATTTCCTCTTAATAAAACAGTCGACGCTTTTCCAAAACTACTATTTGAGAAAGTAGAAATTCCTGCTTTTGATTTGAGTAACTCAGGCAAGTCACTTGCTTGAGAACTATCAATCTCTTCACGACTGATTGATACAATACTAGACGTAGAGTTTGAGTAAGAGCGCTTAACCTTCTCCGCTGTTACAACAACCGTCTGAGCATTTGTAATGTTAATAAAGGGCACTAAAAGGCTTAAGCAAAATGCTTTTTTCATATCTTCCTCCTCGGGAAATTGTGGAGGGATTCTCTTTGAAAAGGCTCGGGCTTAAATTATTTATTACCGTTGCGGGACAGCACTAGAATCTCACTAGTTTCACTTTTCAATAATCCCTATGTCTTTCATTCATTACGATAGATTAGGATCCATCGCATCTCTTACACCTTCCCCAATCAAGTTCAGGGTTGTCAGAGTTACTGCTAATGCAATTGATGGATAAACTGCTAACCACCAAGCGACTGTAAAATGTTTCTGGGCCTGAGAAAGTAACTCTCCCCAACTTGGTGTCGGTACAGGTAGTCCAAAACCAAGATAGTCTAGACTAGCTAGCCCAATAATATGTCCAGAAATAATAAATGGTGCAAATGTTATCACTGGTGTTAATGAGTTAGGAAAAATATGCTTTGTTAAAATACGAGCTGTACTGGCACCGTTTGCACGTGCCGCTTCTACAAACTCTCTGTTTCGGTTCTTTAAAAACTCTGCTCTAATATAATAGCTAATTGGAATCCAACCAAAAATAGTACTAATTATCACAAGCATTAAGACACTTGCTGGAAAAATTGAAATAAGAATTAGCAATAAGAAAAATTGGGGAATCGTACTGAACATTTCCACAACCCTCTGTCCTATCAAGTCTGTTTTACCACCAACATAACCCATGATACCCCCTAAGATAGAGCCAAGGATTAATGAGAAAAACCAAACGAGAAAGGCATATATGATTGAATACTTAAAACCGTAGAGAATTCTTGAGAAGACATCCCTTCCACTTTCATCTGTTCCAAAAATATTATCCGATGATGGTTTTGAAGGATAAAAATCAACCGTTTTATTTGACTCAAATGGATCCCATTCATAAATAGGCCATACGATAGAGTCAACTTCAAGAGTTCTATAGTTTACAACCATAGAATTACTTATCCCAAATTCTTTAGGGTGATAGCTTTTAAAAACAGGAAAATAGCTTTTACCTTCATAACTTATATACAGAGGCTTACTATTTGAAATTAAAGGAGCACTAAAAGTTAGTAACAAACAAAGTAGGAAAAACCATGCTGAATAATAAGCACTTTTTCGATTCTTAAATCTCTTCCATCTTTTTAATGTCAGTTCGTTTTCAATATATTTTTCAATCATGAGAAATCAATCCTTGGATCTACAATAACGTATGCAATATCACTAATGAGGTTTCCAACCAACATAAGCACACTTTGAATAAAGATGAGACCCATAATGACATTATAATCTCTACTAAGAAGTGACTGAAACCCTAGTAGACCCATACCATCTAGATTAAATATCGTTTCAATAAGAAGTGATCCGGCAAAGAATACTGACAAGAAACTTCCAATACCTGTAACAATAGGAATAAGTGCATTTCTTAAAGTATGCTTTAAATAGACAATTTTTTCAGGAAGTCCTTTTGCTCTTGCTGTTCGAACATAATCTTTTTTGATCTCATCAAGCATGCTGTTTTTTTGTAACATGGTAAGAACAGTAAATTGAGAAATCATATAAGAGCACAGTGGCAAAATAAAGTGATGAATTCTGTCCCCAATTTTCCCAAAGAAGCTCAAGTACTCGTACTCATCAGAGTAAAGCTCTCCTACAGGGAACCATTCAAAGAACTGTCCTCCAGCAAAGAAAACAATGAGGAGAATCCCTAACATAAAACCTGGGATTGAATACATAACCATGATGAGAAAACTCGAAAGGTAATCAAACTTCGACCCATTTTTAACGGCCTTCAAAACACCTAAGGGTACGCATATCAAATAGGAAAGGAAGAGGGAGATCACACCAAATTGTAAAGAGACTGGAAACTTACTGACGATAACATCAATAACTGGCTCTTCATATGTGAAGCTTTCACCAAAGTCCAAAGTTGCAAGGTTTTTTAACCAAAGAAGGTAACGAATATGAACGGGCTTATCAAAACCATATTGTTTCTTAAGCGCTTCGACAACTTCATCACTAACGGCCTTGTCACCTTTATTACTACCTTCAGATCCGGTATTAGATATTCCACCACCAAATCTCATTTGCTGTATTTTTTGTTCAATTGGTGAACCAGGTGCCAAGTTAATGATCATAAACACGATTAACGTAATTCCAAACAAAGTTGGAATCATGGCCAATGTTCTTCTAATTATATAGTTTAACAATTTTTCTTCCTTTTAAATTATTTCTCTATCCACCAGTGATTTAACCCAACTGAATACTTAAAAGTGTCTTTAGGTCTCTTTGTATGTTTTGTGTGACCATAGAATGCATACTGTGAATTAAATAAAAAAGCATAAGGTACGTCATTGGCAATCTCACGATAAACTTCTTGAAGCTTTTTAATTCTTGCTTGTTTATCAAGAGTTTCTCTTGCTTGATCAATAAGCTTATCAACCTTTTTATTTTCATAACCAATAAAGTTAGAACCCTGATTTGCATAAGATGCTGAATGCCAAATTTGCTTTGGATCAATATCAACAGAACCACCACTCCACGCTAATCTAACAGCATCAAAGCTTCTTTCGTCTAATTTCTTAATAAACGTGTTCCATTCAACTTGCTTAATATTTACATCAACCCCAGCTTTCTTTGCATCTTCTTTAAAGATCGTTAGATACTTAATGAATTCTTTATTTGGCTCAAGAATGGTAAAGCTTAGTTTTACCTTTTTGCCATTAATTTTCTTATCTAAAATTCTGTCACCATCAGTATCTTTCCACCCATCTTTTCTTAAAATATCAAGAGCCGATTTCGGATCATACATAACGGGCTTTACGTTTGGATCAGCGTAAACACTTTGCTGATACCATGGCCCAGTCGCAGGAAGGTTCATATCAAAATCAAACTTCTTAATCATCAATGGGCGGTTAATTAATTTATAAAGAGCAAGTCTCACATCTCTTGATTTAAAAATGTCTGATTTCATATTCCAGCCAATAAATCCATAACCTTTTGGTGCTTGGTTTTGAGTTTTCACTTTGAATACTTTTTCTCCCCAGTTTTTTGAACTCGTCTTCTTTACATATTCTTCTGCATTTAAAGCAATAAAGTCGAGATCTTCTCTTTCCATTCTTTGAATAGCAATTGTCCCATCCTTGATGAATCTCATTAAGATAGCTTCAAACTGATGCATTCCTTTTTGAGAAGGAGCACTATTTCCCCACCAATTAGAGTTTTTCTTGAGAATGATACTCTTACCTTTTGTAAATTTATCAAAAATATAAGGACCTGTTCCAACCAAAGTTTTATTTAACTTCTTCTCTTGGTCTTTTGACGGGTTTTCATAGAGATGTCTTGGAACGATATCCATCCCAGCAACAACATCAAAGTTTCCAAAGTACTTGCTCTTGGCCTTAAACTTTACAACATTTGGAGAAACAATTTCACAACTTTCGATATTTTCAAAATAGGACTTAAGATGTGCTGTCTTATATTTATTGTCTTTATCCATAATGGCATCAAAGCTAAATTTTACATCTTCAGCCGTAAATGGTTTCCCATCATGCCACTTAACACCTTCTCTTAAAGTAAAAGTATATTCTAATCCGTTTGGTGCAATTTCAAACTTCGTCGACAATGCAGGCTTCCAATCATAAGTGTCATCATCTCTTTCTGCTAAAGATTCAATCACGTATGCTTGAACTCTTGAAGAGTATGCATCTGTTGAACTAAGAGGATTCATTGTAGTTGGCTGCTGGCCTAGGTTATACTTAAAAATGCTATCAGCTCTTTTTGAAGCTGCACCATCTTTACTGTTACATCCTACTACTACAGCTAAAATCAACATTAAACTTATTAAACGCATTCACTGCCCCTTGATGAAAAATTACTTTCATTACAATAATTGAATGCAATCAATAATTAAAGGTTTAGCGTGTATGAAACATGGAAAAAACTATTTTTCAAAATAGAGTCGAGGGTCGAGTGCCCATTGATCTAGCTTCAAATTCTTATCTTCTATCTTATATTTTTCAAGCTTGTTGTCGACCTCTAGTACGCGACGCTCCAAGTCCTTGAAATTTCTTAAGGTAATTATTTTATCTTCTTCAAGAGCAGCAACTTCATCTCTCCATTCTGCCTCTAATTTATCTCGTAGAACTTTATATCGCATATTCACTGCGTTAACTTTTTCAATATAAGATTCCAGATCTTTTTCTTTTCTCTTAAGTCTTCCATTAAGGGCCAATCGTTTTTTGAGGAGTATTGAAATAACTTCACGGCCCATTTTGAGATTATTAACTAAGTCTTGGCTGTAAAACATTAAATAGGCACCGTCCATCACTGCAATATTTCTCAAGCAGTATTTAAACTCTGGAACTCTTAGCAAAAGGTGATCATTAGATTTTCCGATCACAAAACCCTTGCACTTTACACTTGAACCTCTTTCATCCCAAAATTCGACCTTATCCTTTTTGTTTAAGTATTTCATATTGGTAAAATCAATACTGATTCTGACTAATCCAGCAGATGGATTTACTTTACTTACCCTTCCACTAAAAACCCCCATCTTCTCTTGAATAGAAGACATCGCTGGCAAAGAAATAAGAATTAATAATACTAGATAAAGTCGCATAACTTTATTATCACATCTAATTGAATGCAGTGCTAGTAGGGAAAGAGTTTAGAGTACTAGAGTTTAGTTGTCGGTTTTTTCAAAATGATACTGGTCGTATATTCTTTACGATGAAGTGGCTCTTCATATTTTAGGATATCCATTTCTGGAAATAATTTTAAAAGCTCACCAGGTTGTAAGAGATATTTTGTATTATATTGCTCATTACCGCTAACATTTCTCTGGTTATAAGTATGAGCTTCATAAATCAGAACTCCCCCTGGTTTTAACCATCCTAACATTCTGTCGTGAAGCTTTTTATCTACATAGTAAAAGCAAATGACTGCATCAAACTGCCCTTTCTTAAAGTCATGTTTTTCAAGGTCTGCAATAAGTGTATCAATACGAACACCAAATTCTCTTGCAAGCATTTTAGATTTTTTTACGGCGACTGAAGAGATATCAACACCGGTAACTTTATATCCCTTTCGTGCTAGAAAAACAGCATTACGCCCTTCTCCCATTCCAAGATCAAGAACACGAGCCCCTTCTGGAATATATTGAAAGTTCTTCGCTAAAAACTCAGCAGGTCTCTTTCCAAATAAGTACTGAGTATTTGAATACTTCTTGTCCCAATAAACCTTTTCATCTTTCTTTGGATTACGAATTCCTGATAGCAATTCAAATCGCTTTGGGTTAACCGCTTTACGATTTTGAGAAGCAACTGTGCTGTAAGCAACAGATAAGATTGTAATAAGTAATGTGATTTTAAGCATCATGTATTTTCTTATAGGAAGTTTTAAAATCAATGTAAAGGAGATAACTTTAAGAATTTTTTAATCAATAATTTTGGCTACTTAACAAGCTAAAAAGCATGTAGTTTTTTCACACCGCCAGTGGTGAATCTTCATTATTTTGTAGATCAATTTCAGCACCAATATAGAGTGAAAGCGTATCGTGACACTTCTCCATTTCATTAATTAGCTTATTAACCCTTTCAGTTACTGTTCCCGGCATTTCTTCAGTGTGGGCCAAGTACCATCTCATTTCATCAACAAGAGTATAGAAGTTATCTAGCCCCATCATAACTTCTTCCGAGCATAGCTTTAAATCTGAAAAAGAAATTGTCTCGTACTTATTTTTAAAAATATCTTTAAAATGCTCTCTTGTTCTCTTGGCTGAGAACACTTGCATATACTCGACTTCTCTTTTTTTAATTCTCTCAAAAAGCCTATCCGCATCTATTTTTAGTAGAGTCAACACTCTTAATACTTCATCGTTTTGTCTTCTTCTCATTACTGACTCCCACTTGGAACATCGGGCAATCTTGCTCTTTTACCACCTGGCCACTGCTTCTCTTCCATTTCTTCGGAATAAAAAACACTGGCTGCTTTCCCCGCAACATATGTTGCCGTGAGTGGAAGTGGATGAAAGCTATAACCTAAACTCCTCAAAACTGATCGAAAATCATCTTCCATCCCAAAAGAGCTAATATGAATCATTTTAATTTTTCTATTTAAGACTGCAAAGTTTAGATAGTTTTTTTTAAATTTTTGGTATTTTTCATTTTGTAATATCGTAGAAGTATTAACTATTAAGACTCTTGGTCTACCATCAACTAACTCAGGTAACTCGGCTGAGCTAACTGGTATCAATGTTATTCCCCACCGCTTGATTTTATGAGAGAGAGAAGTAAACTGAGGAGACACATGACCTGTACCATCCCAATAGAATATTATGTTTTCCACTTTTTCTTTCATCAACTATTTATCGACATAATTGATGAATTTCTTATGAACTAAGCTTAAGTTAACTGGTCAGGAAAAAAATTCCTAGTAGGTCGTAAAACTTTGGGAGAGAGTATGAGTATGAAGCCCAGAAATAGGCTTAAGAGAATATTGGGAAGTCCTCCTCCGTCACCTCCGCCAAGATCGACACTTCCACAAGCAGCAGGTGAATTCTTCTCATCAGAGGAAGATAACTCAGAAGTAAAGCCTATTGATTGTCGATAAAGTGCCTCATCGACAACAGCATTCACACCTAAGGAATCATCCCCCTGAAGAGAAGTCGCAGACGTAAGAGAGGACGCCATTACAACCTGCGATACTTCAGAATGATCGAGCCCGATAACGTGCCCGAGCTCATGAAGAATTGTTCTATATAAAATTTGACCTGAGTTCGTCAGCATACCTGGAAATTCCGCATTTAACACAACTTCAACTTGTCCAATATATGTTCCCGATGTCCGCCTTGTAGTAACTGCTAAAGTCGAACTCGGATCAAATCCAGTTTCCGCGGCAAAATTTTTTGACCAGCGAATATTATTTCCAAAAGAACTTCCCACATTGTACGAAGTAGGAACAGAATATATCTCTCTACCTACTTCACTTTCCCAAGCATTCACTGCTTGGTTTACCAAAGAGCTAAGCAAGCTTCCTTGGGAGTTTTCATTGACGAAGATCTGCATTTGCACGGGGAAGCTTTGCCAATAAAACCCATTCAAAAAATCGCTTGTAAAGCGATAGGCCTGAATGTTTGTCGTAAATAATAAAAGTATTATTACTTTACTAAATAAAAATTTTGTCACGATCAACTTCCTGTTTCACATGATTGTTATATCTATCTCTTCCTGAAATAGATTCCATTATTCAATGGACTATATTTTTCTTACGCTACAAAGAAGATCTTGTTTCATTGCTACCTTTATTTGGTCTCCTTCCTGGAATCCATTGCCAGCAATTAAAGCAGAGAATCTTTCTTTTTTACTTACCTTACCGTTAATAATTTTTGTAACGGTAACTTTGACTGTTTTCATTTGGTGATTTGAAAAAGGGGCTCCCGCATGTGCAATACTCTCAATAGAACCGACAAATTGTTTCGGACATACATTTCCTGCAACAGATAATGCCCTAGCCGTATTAATGGAGAGAGAGAGAGTTAAGGCAACCAATCCTAAGTTCTTAATCGAGAAAAGCCTCATCCGTTAAGCCCCTTTCATTCAAATATCATCCGTGATTTTTCTTCGGGTATCCATCCATGGTCACCCTGCTACAATTATATGTAGCACGACTCGTGCCAACTTTTATTACAACTCAAGTGCCTGAAAGCGCGTCCTGTAAGGCATTTCAAGATTTGATATACCAGAGCATTGGAATCAAAACTGAATAATATTAAGAGATTAGTCTGGGGCGACTTTGATTTTTAGGTGTCATTATTTCACCTCAAACAAACTTTGTGTGTTCTTGCTATTTCTAACACCTATTGAAAACTAATACTTAGAAAATGAAACGGAAACACTTAACCATTAAACAAATTTTGAGTAAGTTCGTAAGTATGGGGAAGTTCGTAGGGGCAATTACGTGACAAAGTTACTTTCAAGTCCTCGATGGTGTCAATATCCGACCACTCTTTCAAAACATTGACCTTTATGCCACCAGCCTGACATCTTTTAACAAGACTATCTAAAACGGTTTCCTCATTTTCAATTTTTAAATTGAGCAGATCAAAGTACTTGGTTTCTAAAGCAATAAAGTAAAATCCATTATCAATGTCTGGACCGATATAAACAGTATTACTTTTAAAGCTTACATCCTTGAATATCTCAAATGGAAAATCTGGAATGTCAGAACCCGTTAAAAATAACCAGTTTAAGCCCTCTTTGTATGCACTCTCGCCTATGTAAGCAAGCTTTGCAAAGAATGTAATATCAGGCTGCTCAACAATCTTAAAACTAACATTAGTGTTAGAGAGAAGATTTTTAAAATAATCCTGAGTCTCTTTACGATAGGGAGTAATCCAAAGAGAAGTTTGCACAAAACTTTCTTTCATTTGATTTTTTTCAAAGCGTCTTAAGAAGTCTTTTAAAAAACATTCGGATAATCTTCCAGCACTCTCAAGACCTACATCTTTTGCAAGTCTTGTTTTTGAATCACCACTAAAAGGATATTTTGAAATAACACTGAAAGCTACAGAGTTATTTTTTAACTTTTTCATCGGCTTTAGGGATATCGCTTAATGATCCAAAGCTTGTTCCGATTCTACCAGGTCTAAAATGAAAAGGTTCATTGGACCACGGGTAAACCATGTTAAACCAAACGAACATGGCCTTTCCTCTTAAATGTGTATAAGGAACAAAGCCCCAAAAGCGTGAATCGCTGCTGAAGTCACGATTATCTCCCATAACAAAGACATGTCCTTTAGGAATTGTAATTGTCTCTTGATTCTTCTTTCTTCCCGGAGGTGGGTACGAAAGATTGTGACCAACAACGTGAGTTGTTTTGCCTGAATTTACTTTAAAAAACTTCATGTCCATTGGAACTTGAGGATAATCATAAAGTTCAATATAAGGCTTTTCTGGTAGTGGAGAACCGATGACTTCTTTTTCGTTAATAAAAACTCTATTTTCTGTTACCTGAATTTCATCACCAGGAGTTGCAACAACTCTTTTTACAAACAATATATCTCTATCTTCAGGGTACTCAAAAACGATGATGTCACCCTTCTTAGGTGGAGTGAAGTCAGTTAGGTAAATGGCATCCTCTCTTCCCAATAGCTTCTTAACTAAAATCCATTCAGAAAAAGGCAACTTGAGACCATAACTAAATTTATTAACTAAAATAAAATCACCAATGGCCATAGTCGGTAGCATTGACCCACTTGGGATATGGTTTGGTTCAAAGAATGTAGATTTAAATCCAAAAACACCAAAAAAGATGAGAACATAAGAGATGACTTCTTTTTTAATTTTTTCTTTATCAATTTGCATAAGTTACCCTGAGAATAATTTAGGTAACTTTACACAGAGAACTATAGATTGAACAGACCAACACAATGCAAAAAGTCTATTTATTAAAGATTTTTCCCTTAAGCGCCTTATCTGTGGCCAGAGACACAAAGTGATAAAGTATCCAATTTTATTGGATACTGTAATCCATGATATAATGACCTATGGACTATAGCTCCCTCTTTCATTTACTAATAGGTTCGATCATCACGATTACCTTCTTTCATGAGAGGATACACTCTTTCCTTATCCTACTTTTTTTGATTTCGATCAGTGCTTTAAAAGAAGTTATTGACCATCATTTTTATCAAAATCACTTTCCTACCATCTGTATGCAAGAACATTATCAAGACTTCTTCTTTTCAATGGTTTTCTTTTTTATCTTTATCCCATTCATTACTCACAAAAGGGTAAATGAGCATAAGTACGATAAGGCCATTAAATCCCTAAGTTTCATATTTGCCTTCTTCATAATAAAATATATAAGCATAACCATTTAGCACTAAAAACATTCAATAAGACGGACAAATAATGCGTGCAATACTTATTTTTTTACTTCTCACATCCCAATCATGCCAAAAAAAGCATGAAGTTATTCGCTATGACAGAAAGGCTAAACTAAAACCTCAGCAACTAGAAGTTAGCAAAGTAACTCCTGTCTCTTGGAATATGGGTAAAGACGGAAAGTTTGAAATAACAAAAGGGTTCCAAGTCAAACTAGAAGTACCTAAAATTTCGAAGACTGATACCGAATACCTAATGTCACAATTTAAGATTGACTCTTACCTCTTGTCTATCAAAAGAGTTGTTCAAGGTACAAAGATACCTATTGGCTCAATGACAATTCCTTTTACCAGCATGGCGAGACTAAAAGATATCTATTTTTATATCTTCCATTATGCTGCTGCTATTAGAAAGTCTCATACAGAATACATCTGTCCCCCATATAATCTTTCCTTTAAGAGCAAATCCTTTAAAATCAAGAAAGTTAAAAACCTAAAAAATGAACTTGATGTGTCTTCTCTTTATGAAAAGAAGGCTAACGGTGAAATTTTACCTTTTAAATTTAATAATCAAATATTTGTTGCTGGAAAAAGAGTAAGTGGAGATTATTACTTTGAACTAAACTTTTTCAACTCTATGCAAAGACAACTTAAATCATCTACATTTGAATATGATCAAATAGTAAGAGTAAGTAGTGAAAGCAAGGTATCAATACCTGGTTGTGAAACCTATAAAGGCGACGGGCTCTTAAGACATGAAGGAAAAGAGTTCAAATGGAAAAGATAGCTATAAAAAAAGCCACCCAATAGGGTGGCCTTCTTATTTTTTAATTTTTGTCTGCAATTTTTGTCTACAATGTTTGTCTGCAATGTTTGTCTGCAATGTTTGCCGACCTAGTTCTACTGAGTGCATCCTAACTGGACTTACTCGCACAATTAGAACGTGACATTAAGTCACGTTCTATCGGCAAACTACATCATACCTGGCATTCCGCCCATTCCACCTGGCATTCCACCACCCATTGCTGGAGCAGCAGCATCATCTTTTGGAAGGTCAGCAATCATTGTTTCAGTCGTTAGCATTAAGCTTGCAACTGATGCAGCATTTTGAAGTGCTGAACGAGTTACTTTAGTAGGATCGATAATACCCGCAGACACTAGGTCTTCGTACTTATCTTCTCTAGCATTGTAACCAAATGTTGGCTTACCATTTGTTCTAACTTCATTAACAACTACTGAACCTTCAAGTCCTGCGTTGATTGAAATTTGTCTTAATGGTTCTTCAAGTGCTCTTCTAATAATTCTTACACCAAACTCTTGTTGCTCATTAGCAGCTTTTACACCTTCAAGAGCTGTTGCAGCGTGAAGAAGTGCACAACCACCACCAACAACTATACCTTCTTCAACAGCGGCACGTGTAGCGTTTAGAGCATCTTCAACTCTGTCTTTCTTTTCTTTCATTTCTGTTTCAGTTGGAGCACCAACATAAATGACAGCTACTCCACCTGCAAGTTTAGCAAGTCTTTCTTGTAATTTTTCTTTGTCATAATCTGAAGAAGTTCCTTCGATTTGTGACTTGATAAGAGATACACGATCTTCAACAGCAGCTTTTTCACCAGCTCCATCAACGATAGTTGTATTTTCTTTATCAACACTTAGTTTCTTTGCAGAACCTAGGTGCTCAAGCTCAGCAGTCTCAAGACTCATTCCTAATTCTTCAGAAATTACTGTTCCACCTGTAAGAGTAGCAATGTCTTTTAACATTTCTTTTCTTCTGTCACCAAAGCCTGGAGCCTTAACAGCTGCAACGTTTAAAGTTCCTCTTAACTTGTTAACTACTAGAGTTGTAAGTGCTTCACCTTCAACATCTTCAGCAATAATTAAAAGTGGCTTAGAAGTTTGAACAGCTTTTTCTAGGATTGGAAGAAGTTCTTTCATGCTAGAAATTTTCTTGTCAGTAATAAGGATGTTAGCGTTATCAAAAGCTACTTCCATTTTCTCTGTATTTGTAACGAAGTAAGGAGATAGGTAACCTCTATCAAATTGCATACCTTCTACTACATCAAGATTAGTTTCAGCAGTTTTAGATTCTTCGATAGTGATAACACCGTTGTTTCCAACTTTTTCCATTGCTTCAGCAATTAATGAACCGATTTCTGAATCATTATTTGCAGAGATTGTTCCCACCTGTGAAATTTCTTCATTTGATTGAACTTTTTTAGAAATTTCAGAAAGTTTTGCTACAACGTTGTTTACAGCAAAATCAATTCCTTTTTTAAGTTCCATTGGGTTATGTCCAGCAGTAACAAACTTAACACCTTCTCTGTAGATTGCTTGAGCAAGTACAGTTGCAGTAGTTGTTCCGTCACCTGCGTCTTCATTTGTTTTTTGAGCAACTTCTTTAACCATCTGAGCGCCCATATTTTCGAAATTGTTTTCAAGTTCAATTTCTTTTGCAACTGAAACACCATCTTTAGTGATGTGTGGAGCACCAAATGATTTTTGGATTACTACGTTTCTACCTTTTGGTCCTAATGTAACCTTAACAGCGTTTGCTAATGCATTAACTCCATTAAGGATTAATGATCTTGCATCTTCTGAGTATTTTAATTCTTTAGCCATTTTAATCTCCTATATTTTATACGATTAAATTTTTTAATTTCTTACTACTGTAGTACACCTAAAATTTCTTCTTCTTTCATAATTAGAAATTCTTTTCCTTCAACTTTTACTTCAGTACCTGTGTACTTTCCGAAAAGAACTTTATCACCAGACTTAACTTCTAAAGAACGTGATGATCCGTCTTGGTTTCTATATCCTGAACCAACGGCAACAACTTTTCCTTGAACTGGCTTCTCTTTGTTATTATCTGGAATAATAATTCCACCAGCAGTCTTTGTTTCTTCCTGTAATCTCTCAACTAAAACTCTGTCTTGTAGTGGTCTTACTTGCATATTCGCCTCCTTGTAAAGCAGTGCATTAAATTATAAATATATGTCCTGACGTACAATGGTGTCGCTCTCCACCACTGTCAAGGTTAGCTTTTTAAAAAAAATTTATTATTTGTTATTAGACGTTTAATAGTTCCTTAAGTTGGTGTAATCTCGAAACAAGAAGGAGCCCTAATTTGAAGCTTTTTAAAGCACCGTATAAATTTCTACTGAAAGCCATTCACGCAAATGACGCAAACGAAGATAGGGCCTATCTTGCTTTAACTATTTTGACTGGGATCATCGCCGCTCTTGTTGCCGTTCTTCTTCATAAAGTAACTCATTATTTGGTAGTTGAATTCAGAACCAACGAGGCATTTGACCTGCGCGCCATTGGCTTTGGCCTCGTCGCAATTTTAATTAGTGGTTACATAACAACGAGAAAATTTCCTTCAACATCTGGTTCAGGTATTCCTGGAGTTAGGGTGGCCCTCGCTGTTTTTCACGGAAAAATTACCATCCTTAATACTATTGCAAAGTTTGTAACCAGTGCTCTCTCCCTTTCTACCGGAATGAGTGTTGGTCGAGAAGGTCCAACGGTTTCTATTACCGCAGGAATTGGCTCATACCTAGGACAACTTTTTCATTTGAGTAAAAAGAGAGTCAAGGCCTTAGTTGCCGTCGGTAGTGCTGGCGGAATTGCGGCGGCCTTTAATACTCCCATTGCAGCCGTGGTTTTTACCCTTGAAGAAATTGTTGGAAACCTAAATGCAAAAATTTTAGGTGCAATCATTATTGCTTCAGTGACGGCTTCAGTTACCGCCCAAATTTTAATGGGTAATTCCCCTGCCCTAACAATGCTTAACTATAAATTAAGCAACTACTATGAACTTTTCTTTTATTTAATTATCGGCCTTGTTGCTAGCGTTGCCGGACCACTGTGGGTGAAGTCTGTTTTAAAACTTCGTTCTATTAACTCAAAAATATTTAAGGGCCATAAGCTTTCAGTCATCATGGTCAGCTTCTTTATAATAGTAGCAATTTCTTATGTCAGACCAGAAGCTCTTGGTAGTGGACACGATACAATTGAAGAAGCTCTTCTTAATTTAATCTTAGATTGGAAAGTTTTAATTTCTCTTTTTGTCTTTAAGTTTATAGCCACCACGGTCAGTTACGGATCTGGTATCTCTGGTGGTCTTTTCATGCCTACACTTTTAATGGGTGCCATTTTAGGAAGCATCGTAGGAAGTCTCTGTAATTTATTTTTTCCAGAGTTTGGAGTTAATATTGGAGCCTACGCACTTGTAGGAATGGGTGCATTCTTTGTCTCCGTTATCCGAGCACCTTTTACTTCAATCATTATGGTGTTTGAAATGACTCAAGATTACCATATTATCCTTCCTCTCATGATTGCGAATATTACCAGCTACGTTATCTCAGGAAGATTTCATAATGGTTCCATTTACGAAAGCATTTCAGAACAAGATGGAATTCACTTACCGACTAAAGATGATAATGATGTGCTTGAAACACTTACCGTGGATGAGGCCATGGTGGTTGAACCAAAAACTCTTTCAGCAAGTCTAACTGTTGAAGAGGCCCTTAAAGTTGTAAAGGATCTTCCTTTCTCAGGATTCCCTCTTTTAGAAAAAGGTCAGCTTGTTGGAATGATTTCATTAAGCGAGATCGGTTCTTATTATGCAAAGGGAGAAAAAGATAAAACTCTAAGTGAAATTGCAGAGAAAAAGATTATTACCATCTACCCTGACCAATCGTTACTAGTCGCCTTTCATAAACTAAACAGGTTTCATGTTTCGAGGCTTCCTGTGGTTAGCCGTCTTAATGATAAGAATATTGTTGGTATTTTAACTGCAGAAAATATTGTCGCCCAGTTTGGATATCATATTCAACAAGATGAAACCGATAAGCACGAAGAACTTAAGGAAATCGAAAGACAAGTTTTAGAAAAAAGTCTAGAGGCCCAGGCTATTGATCATAAATCCAACGTAAAAGATCGTGATGAGTAACAATCCCAACTAACTGGGAAGAAGAATCAACAACAGGTATTGCTGAAATATTTTCTTTCACCATAACTTTTGCAATATGATCGATTCTAGTTTCTTCATGACAGGCCAAAATCATATTGGACATAAATTGAAAAACTTTTGCATTCTTATCGAGCTCAAACTTTTGCAGCCATGATAAATCCCTATCACTTATAAGACCCTTGACCGATTGACCTTGAGTTAAAACTAAGTGATGAATCTTTTTTTCTTTCAGTGTCTGGAGCGCGACATCAACAGTCTCTTTAGCATCAATTGAAAATACAGGAGAACTCATAATCTCAATGGCATAGGCCTTAGCACCAGAACCAAGCTTTTCATTCTTAGCCATGACCATGCCAGGAACAAGTGTCGCTTCAAGTCTTTCCCCATTGGGACCTGAAAGATAATCAAATTCAATTCCTGTGAGGTTTCCCTTACTTAAAACATAAAAGCTCATATATTCTCCTTATTTCTATTTTAATTAGAATTCGAAATTGATAACATGATACAGCTCACATATTAGAATATAAAGCGAGATAAAATGTTTCACATACCAACTGTCATTTGTGGAGGAGGCATACTAGGCCTCCTGACCGCCAAAGAGCTCTCAGAAAAGTGCTCTTCAGATGACTTTGCTCTCTTTGAAAAAAGCTCCTATCTAGGAGAGGGAAACACTTCGCGAAATAGTGGAGTTCTTCATTCTGGCATTTACTATGAGACAGGTAGCCTCAAGCACAAACTTTGCCTTGAAGGAAATAGAATGTGGAAAGAGCTTGCTGAAGAACTTAATATCCCTATCAATCATTGTGGAAAGTTTATTGTAGCAACTTCAGAAGATGAACTAGAACTTCTAAATGAGTTAAAAGAAAAAGCAAAAAAGAATGAAGTCAAAATAGAGGCCATTCAAAATGAGAAAATAGAAGAGCTAAAAGAATTTATTCACTTTAGAGATGGCTTCTTCATTCCCTCGACAGCAGTTCTTGATATTTCTTCGGCCATTAAAATATTAGAAGACTATTTATTTAAAAAAAATATCTCCGTCATAAAGAATGACGAAATTTTAAGTGTGGAAAAAAAAGGTAACCTATTCATACTAAATACCTCTTTAAGTGGACCTATTTCTTGTGACCGCTTTATTAATGTTACCGGAACAGATGCTATCAAAATAAGAAAAATGCTTGCAAAGAATGATCTTAATCATTATTTTGTGAAAGGTAATTATGTAAAGCTCAATCGAAGCTATTACAACCAACATCTCATTTATCCTATTCCCCAAAAAAACCTTAAAGGCCTAGGTGTTCATACCAGCTTTGCTGCCGATGGAATCATTCGCTTTGGGCCTGATACAGAGGATGTAGTGGAAGTAGACTTCAGGGTAGATCATTCTATAGTGGATAAGATGTATCCTGAAATCATTAAGATCTTTAAAAATATCTCCCTAGATGATCTCTCACCTGACTACGCCGGTGTAAGACCAAAAATCATTCATAACGGTAAACTTCATTCCGATTTCTGGATTCAAAATGATGGGATGTATTTTGAGTGCTGTGGTATCGAAAGCCCCGGCCTTACTGCTGCTCCGGCCATTGCCAAAACTCTTACTCAGAACCTTTAAGATAATTCACTCTATCACTAACTTTTCCATGACCCACGGGTGCAAAGTGGAAAAAAATAAAATCCGCAAATTCATTCTTTGAACTCACGGCCATATTATTTCGATAGTGCCACTGAGAGCTGCCAGAGAAAATAACCCCCTCTCCCACTTCTAGTGTTGTACTTGTAAACTCGTGAGTATTTCTAATCTTTTGCTCCCAATTGGGTCCAAACTCTTGGAAACTTTCAGGCCATGGCATTACTGGAGAAAAGAAAATTTCCCAAGGAGAAGATTGATTAAGACAAATATCCAAGGTCCATTTAGCACTTGGAGCATCAAGGTGGACAGGACATTTAGCACCATCACGGTACATACTTAAGAAACTGTAAGAGGCCTCTACCTTCTCTCCTACCAACTCACTTACTCGATCGACTAACTGCTGATGGAGTTTTGAAAAATACGGGTGGTTATGGATGATATAGCGACCAAAAGTTTTTAACTCATAAAGTTCAGCATCACCCAAGTCAATCTTCTTAATGACCTCATTTGCATCTTGAAGCTGATCATCAGTGAGAAAATCATCTCTTTTAATAATTTCAAAATCCTCTCTCGTTTTTAAAACGGCAACATGATCTTCAAGTTGTTTTAACTCAGCTTCGTTTTGTGAATTTTTTAGATTTTCTTTAACTAAGAGATAATGGCTAAGCCACTCGCTGTCGTACCACGGGAGTGACTTAAGTTTTTTTAAGTTAAGAAGGTCAAGAATCCACTTAACTGTATGTTTCATAGGATTTTGACTTAAAGGTCAGAGATACGATCCGCAAGACCTGGAAAATCGATAAATGGATTTCTATTTCCTTGAACGTCTTGGATACGATCGTTTCTTAAAACTTCTTCACGATCAACTGGATCTTCTTTGTGCCACTTACGAAGATAGTATTCTTCTAAGCGTCCTAGCTTATAACCGTATTTTGCAACCACATAGAACATGGCCCTTGCAGTATTTCCTTTATGATTTTCTGGAACTTCAAAACCTCTTTGCCCACTAGTACGACCCGTTTCTGGATCAATGATTCTTCCGCTCTTAGAAAGATCACATCTATCAGTAGCATCGCCACCGTTAACTTCACCAAATGGATAATTTCCTCTGGCAGAGTTTGCTCGGCTATCTGTTGGGAAAAGGTGGTGAATATCACCTCTTGCTGGCTCTCTCTTAGCGCCTTTTGACTGTGGCCAAGTGTGCTCAACATTCATCACTTCATTTTTAGGTCTTGTATTTGAAGCAGAAACACGAATATCAAATCCACAATAGACATCATGAATAAATAATCCGGCCTTACCTCTTTTAAGATCAACGTAACCAAAAATTTCTTTCTTAGTTCCTCTTTTATAACCTAGTGGTTTGAAATTTTTTGAAGAAACTCTTTTAAGAAGTGAAAGTAAACTTTCATTTTGAAGGGAACCTTTAGTTAACTCTCGTCGAACTTCTTGGCCGTAGTAATTACCTTTAGCAAGAGTCGCGGTGGTGAAAAAAGCAATTGAGACGATACATAACAAACGTGCAATCATAAGTTCCCCTAATATTTTTGATTAGAAGAACTTAACAGCTCAACTTCTTATCGCCAAGCTTTTCCTTGTCATGATTTCATTATGACTCAAAGCAAAGCCCTTAAATTTAGATTGGAAATTCCTTGCCCACAACGCCTTTTATATAGGCGATATGCGAAAAGTCTTTAGAATC
>JAONMX010000018.1 GCA_028378565.1 Bacteriovoracaceae bacterium | reverse complement strand
TTTATGATAAAGAGGGAGAAAGAGGTCTTGTTGTTTCATTCAAAGACCTTGTCTTAAAGAGCTTTAATATCATCCGTCCGTTTGAAACGGTTTCTGAGGTAGGAAAGTTCGCAATTGGTGAAACTCGAAATAATCTTGCTGCTACTGTTGATTCAGACTATAAGAAATGCACAAACAGTATTGCACCTAATAGCAAAGCCGATCTGTTTGATTCTATTAATAGATGTAATAAACTTTGGTATAAGAGCCTTGTCTCTTTGAAATATCAAAGGAAATTAACAAATGAAGTAAGTTATCATTTTAGGTTATCTTCAAATAAAGCAAACCTCATCCTCTCGCCTTTAACGTATTTGAACTATTGTTTTGATGATATTGATAAGAGTAACTCTCTGTCTTACGAAGGTTATACTAAAAAAGGAAATGCATGTGTGAGAATCTTGCAGTGGGATATTCGCTATAATATCTCTGCGGCGAAGGTTGAAGGGTTTAAACCGATACTGGATTCAAACGGATATGACATTGCTGTGACAAACTACTGCTATAATAATATGTTCTTAAAGATAAATAGGGATGCAAAAGATTCTCCATTGAGAGCGGCACTAGATGATTCAAATGGCTCTCGCTCACTTATTAAAATGCAGACTGAACTTAGGTCAAGAAGCTCTTATAAAGGAAGTATCTTAGCGAATATTAGAACTGGTTTTAATTGGGACTTTACGAATAGACAAAATGATAAAAGAAATATGCTGCTCTTGATTGATGCCATTAGCTCAAGCCCTAACCTTAATGAAGAATACTTTGTTGAAAACCTCACTTCATGCCAAAGAGAAGTGGACGATTTTATTATTACGGGCCTTCGGAACTATTTAGTAAACTCCATTCCAGGTCTCACTTTTGATGAAGACAACTATAAATTAATGTCAGAGTTTTTTGACTCTGAGCTACTAGAGCTTTTTATTAAGTTTCAGAAGCTCAATGAAAATTTCAGTTTAGGTGGATTAGGAGGCTCATTAGTTCCAAACGAAAGAGTGATTACTCCAGAACTTGGCCTGACGGCACTGAAGAACTTTATTCATGTAATGGGAGAATATATATCTAAAGGGTTTGTTTTTGATAAGCCAGCAATGAAAACAGAGTTGGTTGTTTTTCAAGGTGAATTAAAAGACTTTCTCACTTGGTATTTAGCAAACCCACGAGATGTGAAAATTTCAGAATCGAGAGAATTTTTTCAAGAGTCTAAATTAGCTGATCATCTTGCAATGGCCGTTGTTAGTGAGATGGTAAAGGATCAATTTGATGACTTTTTAGCTTCAATGAAAACAGAAGAACTAGAGAGTTTTTATAAACGCATTGATTGTCGATATCTAAACTGCATGTCAAGCGCAGAGAAAAAAGAGAATTCTGGAATTAAGAATAAGTTTATTTTACTAGCAAGACTAAGTAGCAATATGACGAAGTCATATGACTTTAGAAGAATTGTCAGGCCTAAGAGTCAAGAGGGCGAAAAGTATGTAAACTATATAAAAGATAACTTTCTACTCGTTAAGATATTAGGAATGAGCCCAACAAATACTGTTATAACAGAAATCAAGAGAAGTGCCGGGAAGTTTATTATAAATGATGAAACGGACGGAGGCTTTGCTGAGCAATTTGTAGGTGAGGTGGCACAGCAACTACTAGATGTTCAAGAAAATGATAAATGGGGAATCACCAAGTTTTTCTTCTATGATAGTGGTGACTTCAATTGGAGAAGGTTAAGAAAAACTAAATCTGGAAGAAAGGCCATACAGTACTATGGTCAAAATATTTTATTGCCCAAGATATTCTCTCAACGACAGACTCAATACTCTCTAAATCTCTATGAAAAAGAGTTTCGTAAGCTACTGAAAAGAGCACAATCAGAAAATGATTATTAATTTTCAGTAACTTACAGATTTATTAAATTCATGTTAATTTTTCACACCTGCCTTATATCAAACATTTAGCTATACCGCTGAAATGGCCAAAATGATATGACTACATCACAATTCCTTGGATGGTTATGAAACAAAACTTAGTAGTGTTACTCACATTCTTTTTAGTCGGCTTGGGCAGTCTTTTTGCACAATCTGATTATGATTATGCAAAGCTTGCTAGAAGTGAGTGCTTGCAGGTGATGAAATATCATGTCAAAGGTAAGTATAAAGGTCTGTGTAAAACAAATTATCAGCATTTTAACTCAGATGATTCTTACTATAAGTCAAAGGGCAGATCTAAGGTGAAGATCGGTGAGTTTAATCTGCTCTATCCAGGTTCACAAAGTACTCAGTTTAAAGACAGAGAGATTATCGCTCGAATTATTAATAAATATGATGTGGTTGCGGCTTTAGAAGTTCTCCCTTTAGTGGGTAAAGATGCTAAAGAAAATAGAAAAATTCTTGATTATATTTCAAGTAAAGATATTACAAAAGGTAAGAGAGATTATGCACTCAAGTACCTTAGAATTCCTGACTATATAAAGATACTGGATGAGCTTCGAAAGCTAGATCGTTCATGGTCTTTATTATTAAGTGGTAGTTCTGAAGCATTGGCACGTGGTCATGTGCGTGAGTATACAGGTTTCTATTATCGTTCATCAAAAGTTAAACCTATTAAGAATGAGCACTGTAGTACTATTAAAAGAAAAAGTGACGGTTATCCTTATGCTTGTTTTCCAGATTTAAATGGAGGACTTCTAAAAAGAAACGTAAGAGATGTTTTTTCAAAGAGACCTTTCATGGCAAGCTTTGTGTCGGGTAAGTTTGATTTCACATTATTAACATCACATATTGTTTTTGGATCGACTGATGATGAAAGTCGTATGAAGAAAATATTAAAGCAGTCTTTCAATGTTGATAATTATAGAGATATTGGTGCTGGAGTAACGAAGAAAAATTACGCTCGTTTTGCTGAAGTTAAAGTCATCTTAGAGTTGATGGGGAAACTAAGGGAAAATTATAATGAGCAAGATGTTATATTTCTTTCAGATATGAATATTGAGTTCGACCATCCAATGTGGGAAAAGATTCTTGGATATGGAGATTCAGAACTCTATATGGATTTACCGACAACGGTGTCTTACAAGAAGTATGATAATGGTCTAGAGACTAATGGCTTTGCTTCTGATTACGATCATGTGATTTTAAATTCCGACAATAGTAGTGAATGTAAGAACTCCTCTGGATTTGTTCAGGTTGAAAGGCTTAATTTTCAAACTGGAAATATTGGAGCTGAGATTCAAAGAAAATATATTGTACGTACAAAAGCAGGGAATCGTTCATCTTACTATACTCGAAAGTTAAATTCCTTGACGAACAAAATGTTTGCAGAAGATTCATATTTCAAAGTTGTTAGAAACGGTAAGCTCGTTGAACCATCGATTAGTAAAGATCGAGTAAGAAGGGATGCCACTTCGAGAGTTTTTGATAGTCAATTTAACGAAGATACATTTTATCGAATCTATAAAGAAATAGTCTCTGACCACTATCCGATAGGCTTTTCTTGTAGTACATCTAATAGAGATGATGACTAAAACTATAAATTTCTTAATTCTATTTTTCATGTTCAATGCTGCTCAAGCTGAAGAGATAGGGCATGTGGATACTAGTTTTAAACTCTTGGGCCCCAATCACAAAATTGTAATTGAAGCATTTGATGATCCTAAAGTTCAAGGTGTTTCATGCCATCTCAGTAGAGCAAAAACAGGTGGTATCAAAGGTGGGCTTGGCTTAGCAGAAGACCTATCAGATGCAAGTATTGCTTGTCGTCAGGTGGGACCAGTTAAATTTCGTTCTAAGCTAAAAAACGGAGAAGAAGTATTTCATCAAAAAACCTCCCTTGTTTTTAAGTCTATGCAAGTTGTTCGCTTTTATGACTCCAAGAGAAATACGCTTATCTACTTAGTCTATAGTGATAAGTTGATTAATGGTTCTCCAAAGAATGCCATTAGCTCTGTGCCGATCATGCCTTGGCACTAAGAAAGTGACACATTTTCAATGATATGCTAATTTTGCTCTGTTAAAAACCGTTTAATTGCTCGGAGCGTAAAGATGTCATATGACCATCAATCAATAAAAGATAAAGTCGATTCATTCCATAAAAATGCAAATGATTTTTACGTGGATACTTCGAAAGAAGGAAAGAATAAATTTTATTCTCTGGCCATGTTTCCTTATCCATCTGGAAACGCTCATATGGGGCATGTTAGGGTTTATACTCTTTCCGATGTTAAAGCTCGTTATAAGAAATTAAAAGGTTCAGATGTTCTTCATCCTATGGGTTGGGATTCATTTGGTTTACCGGCAGAGAATGCGGCCATCAAAAATAAAGTAAGACCAGATCTTTGGACAGAAGAAAATATTAAGAAAATGAAGTACGAGCAGCTCAATATTGCTGGCTGGTCTTTTGATTGGGATAAGGAACTTAATACCTCTTCACCAGATTATTATAAATGGACTCAGTGGTTATTCTTAGAAATGCATAAGGCCGGTTTAGCTTATCGAAAAGAAGATTATGTTAATTGGTGCGATGTGGATAAAACAGTTCTTGCTAATGAGCAGGTTATCAATGGTTGCTGTTGGAGAGATGGTTCCGTTGTTGAAAAAAGGTTAATGGAGCAGTGGTTTTTTAAAATTACAGATTATTGTGACAAACTTTGGGACGGTATTTCTAAGCTAAAAAACTGGGCACCTGAAGCTGTCTCTGTACAGAAAAACTGGATCAACAAAAATACCGGAACCGAAATTCACTTTGACGTTCCTGAGTTTGGTGAAAAAATTGAAGCGTTTACCACCAGACCAGATACACTTTTTGGAGTGACGGCTCTTGTGATTGCTCCGGAACATCCTCTTGCTCAAAAAATCTTAGCAAAGAAACCAAATAAAGAAGTGGAAGAATATGTAACTGCCTCACTAAAGAAGTCAGCTGTTGAGAGAATGCAGAATAAAGAAAAAAGTGGTGTTAACACTGGAGTGAAGTGTCGTCATCCATATGACTCTGAATGTAAGTACCCTGAGGTTGATGTTTGGATTGGTGATTATGTTATTGCTGATTATGGAACGGGTGCTGTTATGTGTGTACCTGCTCACGATACAAGAGACTTCGAGTTTGCCAAAAAGTTTGGCATTGATATCCTTGAAGTGGTTTCTCAAGCGAATGGCAAACCGACAGATTTAGAAGAGGCCTATACTGAAAATGGTGTCATGATAAATTCAGGTGAATTTAACGGAATGAAGAACCGTGAGGCCATCAAGGCAATCACTGAATCTCTTACAAAGATAAACAAAGGAAAAGGGACAACGACTTATCAGTTAAAAGATTGGTCTGTAGGTAGACAACGATACTGGGGCTGCCCAATTCCAATGATTCATTGTGATAGTTGTGGTGTTGTGCCAGTACCGGAAGCGGATCTTCCAGTGAAGCTACCAGAAGCAAAAGATTCCGATATGGAAGATGGAGCATTAAACCTTAGAAATTTTCCAGAGTTTGTGAACACAAAATGTCCTAAGTGTCATAACGATGCTAAAAGAGAGACAGATACTCTTGATACTTTTCTTTGCAGTAGCTGGTATGCATTTAGATACCTAGATAATAGAAACGATGAGAAGATATTTGAATCCAAAAATGTAAATAATTTTATGCCAATTGATTTCTATGTTGGTGGGTTAGAGCATGCTGCTCAACATATGATCTACTTTCGCTTTATCACAAAATTTCTTCATGATAGAGGTTATATTAATTTTGATGAACCAGTAGATCACTTTTTCTGTAATGGAATGGTCAGAATGGGCGGACACAAAATGAGTAAGTCTCGTGGAAATGTCGTTGTTCCTACTGAAGCTATTGAAAAGCATGGAGCGGATGCGGTTCGAATGTATATTCTAAGTGATACACCTGCCGAACTTGATATTGATTGGGAAGACACAGGTATAAAAGCAAAGTATGACTTTGTTAAGAAAAATTACAATGCTATTGAGGCCTTTCTAACAGAGCATAAAGATGTGAAAGAAGATAAAGGTGACTTAAGTAAGTATCCAAATAAGGAATTTCTTTTTAATTACTATTCTACTGTAAAAGAGTACGAACAGAGTATGGAGCAAAATCTTTTTCATAAAGGGGTGGCTAATATTCACGCTTTCAGTAACTTCATTTTAAAAGAATTACAGCAGAGTAAAAAAGAAGGAACAGCGGAATCGATTGCATCTTTAAAGTTTCTTGTGAAAGACTTTCTTTCAATGGCCGGTCTTATTACACCATTTTTTACAGAAGTTCTTCTTAAGGAGTTCTTTGCGGTTGAGTCACTCTACAAGCAGTCTTTTCCAGCGGTAGAAGAAAAATTCTTAGTACAAAGTACGGTGAATGTTGTCGTTCAGATCAATGGGAAGAAGAAGACACTTCTGAATGTAGATAAAGAAATTACAGAGGAAGAGGTTGAAAGACTTGCTTTTGAAAGCCCTGAGGTTACGAGAGGGGTTGATGGTAAGAATGTTGTTAAGAAAATTTATGTGAAAGGAAAGATTTACAATATTGTTGTTAAGTAGTTTTCTTTATTGAGTTCAACTATTAAAACCTTAGCTTTCCTAAGGTGTCTTCTAATTGAGGTTTTGATTGTTCAATAAATTTTGAGATTGCTTGCTCTTTACTTCTTCCAATGACAGTGTTTTGAATTATGCCTTGGGAATGGTTACTCCTGATAGTTAAAGTGAATGAATATTTAACAAAACCATCAACTTTAAAGTACTCTTGAGTCTCATTTAGTTTAAGTATTACTTTTTGGTGATTCCCATCATTACTTACATCAAAGCCAACATCGTGAAAGAATTGTTCGATCTGCTTTTTAAGAGGATCAAGGTTTGAATTTTGATTATAAAGATAAATTTTCTTAGCTTTATTCTTTTGAATGTAGTCTTGAATTTTTTTAACAGAGACAAAAGACCTTAGTTCAAAGCCTGTTAAAACTAAGTATTGTTGATTAAGGACTTCCTGCTGTGCAAATAGAGTATTCATTTTAAAGATATTAGACTTTTTAGAATCACTTAAGGATTCTAATTCTTCATTAATTGATTTGAATTCATTTTTAATTTTATCAGCAAACTTTCTCTTATTAAGTGTCGCAAAAGCATAATAACTTGTTTCATCTTCATAGATAAAGGGATGCTCTACCCCCGAGAGTTCCATTTCTGTTTTTTCTTGAATCTTTTCAGTAGCACTCTCAATGGTTTCTTCACTCAAGTATTCAATATTTGTTCTGAATGAGGACTTAACCTTATTTGAAAAGATTTTTGATATTTCTGTTGTGGCATTTATTTTAGCAAAATTAAGGCTTGCCCCTTCACCAACGGCACAGAGCTGACTAGGTTTACACTTTGATTGTATATCACTCAACCAACGAGGCTTTTGCGCCAAAGTCGGTTGAATGATTATAATTAAGATAGAAAAAATCTTAAGCATATATTATTCAGGTTTCTCAAATTTCTTTTCCACATACTTAAGAGCGTCTTCAGTTTTCTTTTTTACTTCTGGATCGATACTTGTCAGAAGTTTTGCTCTCGAGTTTCTAATGGCTTTTTCTAGATTAGACTTACCAATCTTTACTAAGCTAAAGCATGTATAGAGAATTTCGTTTTTCTCAGCACCAAGCTCTTCTCTATACTTTCTTTTTTCCCAATATTTTTGAACAACTCTTGCTCCAATAACAAAACTTTGGGACTCTTGTGCTAGTTGCTCTTGCATGTACTCTGTAACACCTTCATCCTCTCCACCTTGTACTGATTCAGCATAGGAGTTTTTAATAAACTGAGCAATCTGTCGTGCTATTTCAGCAGAGGCTCTAGCACTACTTGATCTTTGGCAAAGTCTTTTATTCTTCTGTGAAGATTCAGCAATGAAATATTCATACTTTTTCTGGTTTGCTTTCTTATCTCCAGATTCTGGCTCATCTATCCAGCCAGGAATTTTGGCATCAGAGAAATCTAATAGATCATAAGTAATTTTTCTTTCTCTATCTGGTTTTTCTTTATCTTTACTACTTGATCCACACCCCGCTACGAGTAAAAGGCATAGACACATAACTAACGATTTAATTGAAAACATTTGGAACTCCTTTATAATTTTAATCTATTATAAAAATTTGAAGCTCTAACGTAAATGAACATTTTTTAGGGCAACTTTTACTTGACCTATTTAGTGGGGATATCGTTATCAAGTTTTCTGAATGATCTAATAGTGTTAATATCAATAAAAAGGATAAATTATGATAAAAACTGTTAAAAAAATAAAAGCCGGTGATGTTTTAATTATTGAAGGAGAAGAGTCTTATAGCATGTTCTTTGTACGAGCAGGTAAGCTGGAAGCCTTTAAAGATGTTAAAGGTGTTGAAACTAAATTAGGTGATATTAATGAAAAGGAAATGGTCGGAGAAATGTCTTTCTTTGAAAAAACACCAAGAGCGGCAACGGTTAAAGCTGTGACTGACTGTGAGTTAGTTGAATTTCCTTATGAGCAATTTCATAAAATGCTCGAAGCCCTTCCTGACTGGAATGTAGGCCTGATCAACTGCTTAATCGATAGGTTGAGACAAGTTGAAGAAAAACTCAACGTATGAATAATAAAAGCCCGCTTTCAACTCTACTCTTTCATATTAAAGGAAAGAGACCCGAAATCATAAGTGCAGGTACCTTCTCAGTCTTAAATAAGATATTTGATATTGCACCTCCAATTCTCATTGGTTTCGCGGTTGATACTGTGGTTAAGGGTGAAGAGTCTTTTATTGCTGGTCTTGGTGTTGAAAATAAAATTCATCAAATCTACATTTTAGGAGTTCTTACTTTTATTGTTTGGGCACTAGAGTCAATTTTTGAATTTCTCTTTAAAGTTAAATGGAGAAATATTGCCCAAGATGTACAACATGACTTAAGGGTTGAGACCTACGATCATATGCAGTCTTTGCATATCTCCTTTTTCGAAGATCAAAACACAGGAAATCTTACTACCATTATGAATGATGATATCAACCAATTGGAAAGATTTCTTGATGTTGGTGCAAATGATATCATTCAAGTTTTAACCACGGTTGTTACAATTGGAGCTATTTTCTTTTATATATCTCCTACAATAGCGTGCCTGTCCTTTCTTCCCGTTCCTTTTATTTTACTTGGCTCTTTTTATTTTCAAAAAAGAATTGCTCCGAGATATCTCGGTGTACGTGAAGAAGCAGGAATATTGGCATCAATGCTTGTGAATAATTTAAGTGGAATGATGACGATTAAAAGTTATGTAGCACAAGCTTTTGAGAAATCAAGATTAGTAAAACAAAGTTTGGAATATAGTTCTTCAAACAAGAAAGCAATCATTCTTTCTTCTTCCTTTTCACCACTCATAAGAATGGTTGTTCTTTGTGGCTTCTTATTTTCATTAGTACTAGGTGCCATTCATGTTTTTGACGGAAAGTTAGATGTTGGCTCTTACTCCGTTCTCATTTTCATGGTTCAAAGATTACTTTGGCCATTAACAAGGTTAGGGGAGACCTTTGATCAATACCAAAGGTCGATGGCCTCCACTCAGAGAATTTTTAGTCTACTTAATACCAAAGTCGCAATCGATGATGGAACTTCCGAAGTCTTTGCTGATAAAATTGAGGGAGAGCTTTCCTTGAAAAATATCTCTTTTAAATATAATACGGGAGAGGAAGTTCTTCATGATATTAATATTGATATTGCTAAAGGAAAGACTATAGCTCTTGTAGGGACAACAGGTTCTGGGAAAAGTACTATATTAAAACTTCTTCTTCGCTTTTATGATGTCTCTAGTGGTGAAATCTTATTAGATGGACAAAACATTAAAAAATTAAAGCAAAATAGTTATCGTTCTCTTATCGGTTTTGTCTCACAAGATACATATCTCTTTCATGGAACCATTGAAGAAAATATTATCTATGGAAGTTTTGATAAAACAACGAATGACGTTGTTCAAGCAGCTAAATTAGCTGAAGCAGATGAATTTATCTCTTCTCTAACAGATGGTTACCAAACGATTGTTGGAGAGAGAGGACAAAAGCTTTCTGGTGGTCAGCGACAACGAATTTGTATCGCAAGGGCCATTCTTAAGAATCCAAAAATCTTTGTCTTCGATGAAGCCACTTCCGCAGTTGATAATGAAACAGAAGCAGCTATTCAGCGCTCACTTAATAAAATCACAAAAGACAGAACAACCATCATGGTGGCCCATCGTCTTTCTACAATTAAGCATGCTGATAGTATTTACGTGCTTGAGGCCGGAAAAATTATTGAGTCAGGCAACCATCAAGCTCTCTTAGAGAAAAAGGGAGTTTACAATGCACTATGGAATGTTCAGACAGGAAATGCTACTCAATAGTTAAATAACTCTTCTTAGCAGAAGGAAGAACGATCACATATATTTGTCTTTTCTTAAGAAAGGCTATCTTTTCAAAAGTTTCAGGAATCTTTTCTTCTATTTCATGGATATCAGTTTTATGGACTAGAATGATAGTATTATTGTCGATTTGATTCTTGTTAATGCTATTTAAGTTAATTGTAGATGAGCTTGAGTCATCATAACTGTTTAGGTTTAGTATGCTCCAGTAAGGATATACACCTTTATAATTGATCCATTTCTTTGGCTTAATGGAATAAGAACTTAAATAATTTTTTAGTTTAAATAATTCCTTATCTCTAGATGTCTTACTGGTAATAGGAAATATGAGTAAGACTAATGCTGTAATAGGAATTAAGTACTTACTAAAATTGACTATTTTAACCTCTGAGTTTTTCCAAAGTTTACTGATTCCGTTTGCAGCTAAAAGTGCGAGAAATGGATATAGAGGAATAAGATAATTTGAGTACTTTAGACCTCTTGTTGAAAGGGTAACAACAATGACAAAGAAGATGATGGTGCTAAAGAAACTAAGGCCATTTTTTTCTTTGAATGAAAAATAGATTCCAAATAATGAAAAAATAAAGATGATATTAACATTTTTAAGTAGAAAGACGATGTATACATACCACGGAGTAGAAGCTCCACGTCCTTCGATGATGGCCTGAACAAAGGTAAATTTATACCACTCTAGAAAGATCTCAAAATTATTAGATAAATAGAGGCTTAATGGCCATAGAGAAAAAACAAGCAGACCCATTGTAAGGCCTAGCCAAGGCTTTAAATCTTTTAGTCTTTTGAACTTACTTGTAGCGAGTAAATGAACAATTATTATCATGGGGATCCATGCTGCCATAGGGCCTTTTGTTAAGGCACTTAAACCAAAGAAGAGTCCACAGAGGAGCCAGTTCTTCCAGTTGCTACTTGAGAACGCTTTCCAATAGAAAGTTAATGAAAGAAACATAAAAAGCATTAATGGAAGATCAATATTTGGGAATCGAGATTTCTTAATTAGGGGAGGGATGAGGAAGAATATAAGCATGGTCAAATAGGAAATCTTTTTCAAATGACTTTTCTTAAGTAAGCGAAAGAGTAAGCATCCTGTTGTAAGAGAAAAGAGACCTGCAAAGATTCTTGCACTAGTATAACTAGATCCGAAAACTTTAAAAAAGATACCTTCTAAGATAAAGACAAAACTGGTGTGGTGATAAAAGTTTGAGTAAGTATTCTCATTAAGATGAGGGACTAGCCAGAAACCTTTTTCAGCTGCATTTTTACCAAAAGCTGCATAGAGATAGCCATCGTGAAAAAAGCCAGGAACCCAAGACATTTGAAAAAAGACAATGATTCCTAGGCATAGGATAATTAAATAGTCGTTATCAGCTAAATACTTCTTCATGATATAATAGTATAATATTCAATTAACTACGTACATAAATATGAGATAAGTATGATTTTATCAGATAAGGTTTTAGTATTAGGTGCTACAGGACTTCTTGGTCAAGCTTTGATTAAAGAACTTGCGGCACAGAACTTTTCGAATGTTCTATGCCCAGGCCATGATGAATTAGAGCTTTTAGATCAGACTCAAACCATTGAGTATTTTAAAAAGAACTCCCCGGATGTGGTGATTTTAGCAGCCGCAAAAGTTGGAGGAATCTCAGCCAATATGAACTATGGAGCTGATTTTATCTTGGAAAACCTTCGAATTCAGCAAAACTGTTTTGGAGCAGCCCTTAAAGTAGATGTTAAAAAGTTTCTTTTCATAGGTAGTTCTTGTATCTATCCAAAAAACTGTCCTCAACCCATTAAAGAAGAATACTTACTTACTTCTGAACTTGAAATAACGAATGAACCATTTGCCATTGCGAAAATCGCAGGTCTTAAAATGGCCGAAAGTATAAGAAACCAATATGGGAAAAATTATTTTACAGTTATGCCAACCAGTATGTATGGGATTAATGATAATTTTGACAGTGAGAATGGGCATGTCATTCCAAGTTTAATTAGTCGGTTTCATGAAATAATCAAATCTAATGAACAAGATTTCTATGTTTGGGGTACAGGCAAAGCAAAACGTGAATTTCTCTATGTGGATGATATGGCCAAAGCTTGTCTCTATCTTCTCTCTAGTTCTAAATCTCTCCCACCCTATATTAATGCTGGATACGGAGAAGACATTTCTATAGGTGAATTAGCAGTGATGATTGCAAAAAAAATGAATTTCAAAGGCAATATTCTCTTTGATCAGACAAGACCTGATGGAACAATGAGAAAAATTTTAGATAGTTCTAAAATCTTTGAAATGGGATGGAGCCCAAAAACGAGCTTATCTGATGGGCTTGATCTTGTAATAGAGAGCTATTTGAAAAAAAACCATTAGAGCACCGTGTCGTTTTACTTCCTGATTAGTTCCTAAAGGTATAAAATAATGGTAAAAATTTATCTTACTTATTAAAACCTCCGGAGCGAAGTTGGATTATTTAGAAATTGCCCGTAACGTTATTCAAAATGAAATTGATGGCCTTCAATTCTTATCCAAAAACTTAAATGACTCCTTCAATGAAGTGGTAAAGAAGATTATCTCTTCCAATGGCAGATTGGTTGTTACAGGAATGGGAAAATCAGGACTTATAGGTAAGAAAATTGTGGCCACTCTTGCTAGTACTGGTACGCCTTCACTATTTATTCATCCAGCCGAAGCCTACCATGGTGATCTGGGAATGATCTTAAATAATGACATGATTATTTGTATTTCAAACTCAGGAGAAACTGAGGAAATTGTAAAATTATTAAGCTTTTTTAAACATAATAAAAACCAAGTGATTGCCTTATGTGCAAATAAAGAATCAACACTTGGAAAGTTTAGTGACTTCTTTCTTGATATTTCAGTACCAAAAGAAGCTTGTCCGCTGCTATTAGCTCCAACCACATCTACGACAGCAACCTTAGCTCTTGGAGACGCTCTTGCCATAGCCCTGATGGAAGCGAGAGAGTTTAAACCCGAAAACTTTGCAAGGTTTCATCCAGGTGGAAGCCTAGGGAGAAAGCTTCTTTGGAAAGTCAGCGATAAAATGAGAGTCGACTCGCTTCCAATTATTTTTGAAGATCAAAAGTTTGAAAACCTGGTTTCTGAAATGTCTAAAGGAAGGCTTGGGACAGTGGTTGTTTTGGAAAAAGAAAGTAAGAACGTTCTCGGAATTGTTACCGATGGAGATCTAAGAAGAGCGATGCAGACTCATAAAGGGGATATCGTAAACTTACTCCCTACTCAAATTATGACTAAGAATCCAACGACAATATTAGAGAGTGAAAAACTCATTAAAGCTGAAGAAAAACTGCAAGAGAAAAAGATATCGATTCTTCTCGTTCTCGAAGATAAGAAACTCAAAGGTCTATTGAGTATTTACGACCTATGAAAGTAGCAATATTACATGATTGGCTCACTGGCTTTAGAGGTGGAGAAAGAGTGTTAGAGGTTTTCTGTGAGATGTATCCAGAAGCAGATCTTTATACACTTATTTATCAACCTGGCTCTACTAGCAAGATCATTGAAAATCGTACAATACATACATCCTTTTTAGATAAAATTCCTGGAATATATAAACACTATCGAAAATTTTTACCCCTCTTTCCTTTAGCGGCAATGAGCTTGAAAATTCCCGAGGATGTGGATCTTGTTATTAGTTCTTCTCACTGTGTGATAAAGGGGGTGAAGAAACCTTCTCATGCTAAGCATATATCTTATATCCACAGTCCGATGCGCTATCTTTATGATCAATACGATACCTATTTCGGACCAAGTGCTCCTTTCTATCAAAGGCTAGGTGCAAAGGTTTTTAAAAATTACTTGGTAAATTGGGACAAGAACAGCAATTCTAATGTTGATGTGCCAATTGCAAATGCTCGCTTTGTTCAACAAAGAATTAAAAAATTTTATCAAATAGAATCTGGCGTTATACACCCTTTTGTTGATCTTAAGGATTTTCACCATATTAAAGAGAACTCAATCGAGAAAGAAAATTTTTATATTATGGTGACAGCTTTTGCTCCAAACAAGAGAGTGGATTTGGCCATCAGAGCGTTCAACAAAAACGGAAAAAATCTAAAGATTATTGGCTCTGGACAACAAGAAAAAGAATTAAAAGAAATGGCAAATTCGAATATTGAGTTTTTAGGAAATGTTTCGAGAGACGAAGTGGTAACTTACTTTTCTAAAGCACAAGCTTTAATTTTCCCAGGCACTGAAGACTTTGGAATTACTCCTTTAGAATCCCTTGCTGCAGGAACCCCCGTCATTGCCTTTCAGTATGGAGGAGTTTTAGAAACTTTAAATGATCAGGTTGCGGTTTTCTTTAAAGAACAAAGTAATGAGAGCTTAGAAAAAGCAATAGAAGAATTTGAGTTAAAAGTATTTGAAAAAGAAACCTTACTCCAGAGAGCAAATGACTTTTCTAGAGAGAATTTTAAAAATAATATCGAAAATTTAATTAAAGAAACAATGGAAGGAAGTAATGGCTAAAATCTTAGTAACTGGTGGTGCGGGATATATAGGTTCGCATATCGTAAACTTACTCGGGAGTTTCGATCATGAGATTACCGTATATGATAATCTTTCAACAGGAAGACGTGAAAGTGTCGTTAATGGAGAGCTTATTGTCGCAGATCTCGAAAACTTAGACACTCTAGAAAAATTAATTATTGATAAAAAATTTGATGCTTGCTTTCACTTTGCAGGCTCTATCATTGTCCCCGAAAGTGTTACTGATCCACTGAAGTATTATAATAATAATACCAACAATACTTTAAACCTATTAAATCTATGTATAAAACATAAAGTGAATAAATTTATTTTCTCATCTACTGCTGCCGTTTATGGGATGGCTCCCGGGGGAGTTTGTTCCGAAGATATGCAGGTTGAGCCAATCAATCCTTATGGAAGAACAAAATTAATGACAGAGTGGATGTTGGAAGATATCGCTGCAGCTCATGAAAATTTTGAATTTGTCATCTTGAGGTACTTCAATGTTGCCGGTGCAAATGTTGATGGTAAGGTTGGGCAATGCTCTCCATTATCAACTCACTTAATAAAGATTGCTTGTGAAACTGCACTAGGAAAAAGAGACAAGATGTTTGTTTTTGGAGATGACTACGATACTCCAGATGGAACTTGCATTAGAGACTATATTCATGTTGATGATCTCGCTCAGGCCCACCTTGATGCTCTCGCTTACTTACTTAAGGGAGGAAAATCAACCTTATGTAACTGCGGATATGGGCACGGCTATTCGGTTAACGAAGTACTTGAGGTTGTTAAGAAGGTTTCAGGAAAAGACTTTATAGTCGAAAAAGCGCCCAGACGAGCAGGCGATGCTCCAAAACTTATGTCTAAGGCCGAAAAAATTGCAAAGGTTCTTAAATGGAAACCTAAATATGATGATTTAGATCTTATCGTAAAAACAGCTTATGATTGGGAAAAGAATTTAAAATAAGGCTATAGGGTTAAAAATGACAAATAATTTTAATAAAGTAACTTACGTCGCCCTCATGGTACTGGCCATAGGTGTTTTTGTCTCTGTTAGCCTGAGTGCCGTAAGCCATATTCTTTTTATTATTCCTGCTCTTTATTATTTTTATCAAGACGAGATCCTAAAAAAGAATCCTCTTAAATATTCATGGAGTACTAAATTTTTACTTCTACTGTGTCTGACAATTATTTTGTCGGTTTTAGTGAATTGGTCTGAATATGAAAGACCGATTAAAAATCTATCTAAGATTAAGTATTTTATCATTCCAGTATTGAGTCTCTATTCATTGAATCATTTATTAAAAGATTATTTAACAAAGAAGAGAAGAAATAGACTTATTTATACTCTCTTCTTTGCCACAGCAGTTGCAACCGTTTCGGGTCTCATCGCTCTTAAGACAGGATTTAATCCTATAAAAATGAAAGCTGCTTGTCACCAGACGAGAGCTTGTGGCCTCTTTGGTATGTATATGACGTATGGTTATGGAATAAGCTTATTCTCAATTATCGTTACCTGCCTCTTACTCGCAAGACAAAACTTTTTAAAGCAATGGACAGTTGTTGTTACAACTGTCATTTCTTTGCTTGGGACCTTTTATTCTTTTGCAAGAGGAGGTTGGATCGGTTATCTCGCAGGAATAGGTGCTTTCTTTTTTAAAAAGAATACTAAGAAGTTTTTAATATTTCTCTCTCTTGTGGTTATAAGCCTAGGTGGAGCACTGGTTTCAAGTGAAAAAGTAAAGAATATGTTTTTGAATCGATCGGAATCAAATAATCAAAGGATTGCTTTTTATCAGACAGCTTGGGTGGCCTTTAAAGAACGGCCAATACTGGGGTGGGGCTATCGAAACTTTGAACCCAACGTAAAATTCTTAAAAGAAAGATACTCAATTAAATATCCTGAGTTTGGCGGTCATGCTCACAATAACTTGTTAGAGCATTTAGCTTCTACTGGAATTTTAGGGTTTGTTTTTACTCTCGGATTCTTTATTAGCTGGCTTGTTGAAATGTATCAGCGTAAGGATATGATTGGTCTGATCGGCTTTCCTTTTGTGGTAAGCTTCCTGACATCAGGTCTCTTTCAGTATACTTTTGGGGACGGCGAAAATTTATTCTTAATCATGGGCTTTTGGGCCATCTCTCAGTTAGGAAGTCGTGATGTCTAAACTTTACGGATTTTCTTTTTTAAAGGATGGAGAGAGATTTGATTATCCCTACAAAGAGATGTTGACTTGTATGGAGAATCTCGTTGAAAAGTGCTATTTGGCATTAGGCAAAAACGATGATGGAACTAGTGAGCAAGTTAAAAAATTCAAAAAAGTTGAAGTTATTCCAACTGTTTGGGATATGAGTAAGATCGGTGATGGAGGATTAATTTTTTCTGAACAAACAAATATCGCTTTAAATAAACTAAGAGAAGATCATCAAAATGAGCCGGAAGCATGGGGAATCTATCTTCAAAGTGATGAAATTATTCATGAAGAAGATTTTGTCCAACTCAAAAGAGACATAGATGAAGCCGAAAAGACTGGTTGTGATGCAATTAGATTTAGATATTTTCATTTTTGGATGAGTCATTACCAAATAGCGATAAATAAAAGATGGTATCCTCATGAAATAAGAGCTGTGAAAATAGATTCAAATGTTGTTAGCTATGGAGATGCTCAAGGTTTTTCAAATTTTACGAAAGTTTTTGAAAGTGATGTTCACATTTTTCACTATGGGCATGTTCGAGATCAAAAGAAAAAGGAAGAGAAACAAAAAGATTTATTAAATAAAATTCGACCGAGTGAAAAATTTAATAAATATTTAAATAGAGAGATAAGAGCATTTGCAAAAACTAAAACACTACCTATTTATATTCAACATTCTCTTGTTATGAAAAATAGAATTGAAACAATGGGTGAATCTTTTTTTGTTAAGAAGATTAATGCTGTAAATGTAATCAGTGATAAAGTCGATGAAAATATATCTAGAGATAAGAAAGTTAAAATTAGTTTATTGCGATGGTTTAAAACAAAGGAAGAAGCTAATAAAGAAAAAGGATTGAAAATTAATTTAAATCCATCTTTCTTTCAAAAACTATTTAATAAGAAAAAATATATAAGCAAAATGGAGAGTAATCTCGCTAGAGAGTGGGACTTGAAAACTAAAATTATGGTGCAGTTGGGGTATATTGAAAATGATCGTGGATAAAATTGAAAATTATAAAAAGTACTTTAACAAAGAATCTTGGAAAAAATCATTTGAGTTCATAATGGGGCTAGATGAAAACTCAGAAGAGAAAAGATATGAGCTTGGAGATGGAGTATTTGCAATTGTAATGAGCTATCATACAAAAGATGTACAGGATGCGAACTTAGAGTCCCATAAAAAATATATAGATATTCAAGCTTCAATTAAAGGAGCAGAAGGGATTGAATGGTATCCTATTGATGCTAATTTAGAATTGAAGGAAGAATATTCAGAAAAGGCAGATGTCATGTTTTATCATCACCCCGGAGTTCAAAGAGCACTTATTGCGAACATCCCAGGCTATTTTACAGTTCTATGGCCAGAAGATATTCATATGCCACAATTGAAGATTTTAGACTTGAATTTTGTAAAAAAAGTTGTTGTCAAAATTCCAGTTGCAATTTCTTAAGCAATTGTTTCATTTTTTTGCTTTAACACTTTCATGAAAATGATGATCATCATTATTTGAACAGCGCTATTGTGTGGGGTGAAGCCATAGATACCCTCAAGTGAAATAATGAACGCCACTGAAAAATAGAATGACCAAAACATATACTCTTTAACTGTAAAAAGACTAAAAGTTCTTCTTGGGTTGAAAAACATTTTAGTTATGATGACAATTGGTCCCCACCATATAATTGTGGCCAGTAAACCAAATAAGTAACCAAAACTTATAAGCATATCGATTATATAGCAATGGCCAGTGAAGAAGTTTCCATTATCGCCACGTTTATTTATAAATTGACCATTTTTTGGGTAACCGAATCCTGAGGTAACATGACTATTTTTTACTTGGCTAATGCCTGAAAATGCAAGAGAAATTCGATTCCCTTCAGTTATTGAGTGGATAACATAATTATGGTCATATTCAATTGGAGTTTCTTGCTTATCTATCTCTTCTAGGATTGTAACTTTAAAACGATCGAGAATAGAATTTGAGCCAAGATAGCCATTAAATGGTTTGGAGAAAAAGACGATACATGAAACTATAATAAGTGCCATTATTTCGATATATCTCCACTTCGAAAATTGAGATTTAATAAGATCAAAATTTATTAAGATAAAAATACTAAGTAAAAATAAAATTAGATAGATAAGTTGCGTGCTAAATATTTCATTAATATAGAGAAAAAAAGCAGTAATAATTAAAAATATCCACATCAAGATGCGTTTGGAGATTTCAATTTTTTGTGAGAGTTTTTCTATAAATATTGAGCATAGACCAGTAAAGAATAACATGATTGTATGAGTTGATGGACTATCGAGTACAAACCACCCTTTATTAATTCTTAAATTAGAGGGAAGATATGTTAGGGGGATAAGATTAATTGTATTTGCATGGAAAATGTCAACTCCTCCAACGAGAGCTCGGGATAAGCTCGCATCACTGATCAGGTAATAAAGAAATGACTGTGGATAGAAAACGATAATGGCAATAATAAAACATATTGCAAAATATTGGCTTATTTCTTTCGTCGAATCTTTGTTTACAGGAAAGCTTAATGCAATAAATCCCCAGAGAGTATATATAAAATATTTTATATAATAAAATGGAATGTATTTATGAATAAAATAATGAAACAATACTAGAAATAGAAAAATAGTGAAGTAAGAAATAAAGTATAGTTTGTATTCCTTGAGCTCTCCGATTACATATGCAATTTTTTTTTCTTTTAAAAGTTTTAATAAAGTTAATGTAAATATAAAGATTAAAAAAACTTTTGTTAGGTCTGATGAGTTGTTAATAAAGTTTATTGATAAGTCGCTGTATAAAAAGAACATTGACAGAAAAGTAAAAAGAACAGGAAGAGAAAGTGGTTTTTTATAGTAAAAAATCAAGCACATGAAAATAAAAAAAAAGCTAACTATAAGCATTATATGCAAAGTATTTTCTCCTGAACTTTACTTTTTATTGTCTAGAGGGTGAAGTCCTTTTAAATCATTAGTCAAGGGGAGGCTGTCTATCCATTGAAAATATTTTTCTAGCCCTTCTTTAATCTGGACCTTTGGCTCCCAATTTAAGTCTTTTCTTAATTTATCAATATTTGCATGAAAACCAAATGAGTCACCAAGAGTTCCATAGCCTTCTTTGATCGGATAATCTTTATCTTGGTTAGAAACTTGAACCATTGTACTTAAAAGATCTCTGATAATAGTTTTAATACCTGAGCTTAAATTGTAAATTTGATTATAAGTATTAGAGTTTTCTAAAGAGAGATATAATACATCCACAGTATCCTCAATATAGGTAAAATCTCTATATCGATCTAAAGATCCCTTTACATGGATTGGCTCATTTCTCCAAATGAAGCTCGCATAAATGCTGACCATCCCTTTTTTTAAATAATTTAAATCTTCACCTGGGCCATAACTATTAAACACCCTAAACATAGAGTAAGAAGTCTTACTTCCCTTTAGTAATTGTTTAATAAAATATTCTCCTGAAAGCTTTGAAACTCCATAGATTGAATCAGGAGCAGCTATAGTATCTTCCTTTGTGTCACCTTCCGCATTACTTCCGTAGATCGCGACAGTACTAGTGTATATAAAACGAGGAATGTTATTTTCTTTAGCAAATTTAGCTAATAAATATGTTCCAAGCGAGTTGGTTAGTAGATCGTACTTTGGGTTGTCATAAGAAGGCTCGCCGCCTGATTGAGCAGCTAGGTGATAGATGGCATCAAGTTTGTAGTTATTTAATTCACTATAAAGTGATTCATCACAAATATCTTGATTGAGAAATTTTGCCTTAGGGTTTATGTAAGGAATTCCTCCAATTGTATTAAGGTTGTCTACAATTACAACAGAGTGACCTTCTTTTAAAAGTCTATCAGTAAGAAAAGCACCAATGAAGCCAGCTCCTCCTGTAACTAATATGTTCATTTATGACTCCATTTCCATATTCATTAAATAATTGTAGATTCCTTCAGAAACATTATCGCTTTTCATGCAGTAGTCTTCAGAGGAGTGCCCATCAGGTTTACAATTTGAGTTATTTAATACTTCTAGTACTTTTAACTCAAATTCTTCGTAATTTGTAGCCCTCCAGTGATTAAAACTGTCTTCTTCGGGGAGAAATCCGTGATTTCTGTTGCCGGGATCCATAAAAATACATTGATAGCCCTCGCCAATAAATTCAAAGCCTATTGTTGATCCGTATGACACGTTGCATATCCTTGGGTTGAGTCCTAGGTTGTATGAGTTCAGCCGTTGGTCTATTCGTTCTACCTTAGAATCTTTAATAATTTCTTTTTCTTTTAGGTCTTGCGTATTATTGGGATGATGTTTTATTCCCACTTTGTAATGAGGATGTTTTATTGAAAATTTTGCTAACCATTTAAAATGTTCATAATAATCTTCTTCATATTTGCTGTAGCAATTATGGAAAAAAACTAAATTTAAGCCGTAATAAATGATGTCATATTTATTTTGAAGTTCTGAAGCTTGATCGTTCCTATTTGAGCAATAAAATTCCATAAATTTAGAGCCAACAGGAACTACTTTACCAATTTTTCCACCTTGTCTAAAAACTCGATAGGCAGTTTTTCTCCCAAGAGAAAAGAACACATCATAGTCGTAATAAAAGCCAGTATGTCCTGAAAAAATAATATTTTTTTGAATGGTTGTAACTAATTTACCTCCATATTTTTTGAAAAGATCATTTCTAATAGAGTTTGTATTATAATGCCTTTCTTGAATTAAAAATTTACCAATAGCGATGTGATTGAAAATTGTAGAATAATACAAGTATTGTTCCAGCATTCTACAGGCAATAGGAAAGAGATTCACTTTTGCCTTAAAGGAATAGTATAGATGGAAGAAAAAGCCTTGAAATAATTCCTTCATAATAACTTTAAGCAGTATCGCTCTTGAATATCCTTTTCTCTTAGAATGATGAAAGATATCGTAACCCTTCATTGAGATGGGCGAGGTTGAAATAATTGCTGTTGAAGAAAACTTTTCAATTAGATGAGAGAATCTTTTGACTTCTAATTCATTTTCAACACCATCTATTAATAGCTCAAATTCCCTCGCTTTACTTTTTGAATAGCTCTTAGAAAATAAAAGAGTGTAAATTAAGTAGCTAAAGTATTGGAAAATGTATTTAGGAATTTTATTTTTAGAAAACCTATTTAAAAAGTGAGATTGTTTAAAATCGTAACTTTCTGCCAAGATATTCTTATATTGTTGTTCAAGTGAGCCTTTTGAAAGTTTATACCTTTGTGAATATGATAATAGCCATTTTTGACTCGCTTCTTTTGACGAGAAATTATCAATATACTCAATAAATAATGGCACCGAATCAGAGATAGCTAAATCCCTATCATGGTTGAACCTAAGCCAGCTCATGTCTTATTATAATTCCCTTGAGTGTTGCGTTAAAACTATGATTGAAAAGTATATATGATGTCTAGGACTTTGGAAAATATGTTTTATGATTATTGACTATAACCTTTTTAGTGATAAAGTTTACCAAAAATTGAGGATTTATAGGAATTATGATGATGACAGCTATAAAGCAATTATTCAGGCCCTATTTGTATAAGCTTCTAACGATGTCATTATCAGCTTCGAATTCGAAAAAAAAGCGAACGAGTCTAAAGAAAAGACTTGAGGAAATCATCCCTGATATCACTGGGCAGTATACTAATATCAAATTTGATGGAGTTAAAGGTTTTAGGTCTATGAAGACAAGAAGCCTACATACTTTTCAAATGTCATTTTTAATAAAGTCGATTAAAGATATTTTTGGCCAACAGAAGCGCTCCCTTAATATTGTTGATATTGGGGATTCATCAGGTAACCATCTTATCTATCTTAATTCATTGGCCAAAGACCAAAATTTAGAAATCAGAAGCATTTCAGTAAACTTAGATAAACAAGCTGTTGATAAAATTTCAAAAAAAGGTTTAGAGGCAATTTGTTGTAGAGCAGAGGAAGTACATAAGAGAATCCCTGGTCTTGAAGTAGACTTATTTATGTCCTTTGAAATGGTAGAGCACTTATTAGATCCTGCTTCTTTTATGAGAAGTATGGCAAAAAACTCTAATTCAAATCATATGGTTATTACCGTTCCATATGTAAAAAATAGTAGAGTTGGTCTTCATCATTTGAGAGCAGGGGATAAAAATAGAAAAGTTTATGCAGAGGAATGTCATATATTTGAACTATCACCTGAAGATTGGAATCTTTTATTTGAGTTCTCAGGATGGAAAGTTGTAATTTGTGAGAGATTCACTCAGTACCCTAAGTGGCATATTCTTTCATGGACAAAATTTTTATGGCGTAAATTTGATTTTGATGGCTTTTATGGTGTTTTGTTAGAAAAAGATACTGCAGTATCTGATAATTACATGGATTGGCCAGAGGAATAATAGGTTAGAAAATAATGTTTACTATTGAGCATAAAACTGGACTTAAGAAAATTAAAGACTTTGTAAAATACTTTGATTTGTATATTCCTTCTTTTTTTAAAATGAAAAAAATTTAGAGAGTGCTCAAGCCAGAGCTTTGAGTGATCTTAGAGAAAATGGTTATGCAGTTATTGAGAATTTTTTAACTGATGATGAAATTAGATATTTTGAAAATGATATCCAAAAGAGAATTGAGAACTTTGAGTTCGAATTTCCTTTTGTGGCCCAAAATAGAATTCAGCCAGATATACATAAAAAGTTAATAGACTCATATTTTATTAAAGGAAATATTAAAGAGGTTCAATTCCAAAAAAATGAAATTGGAGACAAGCCAGTTTCTCAAATAATTGAAGAAGAAAAGCCTTCGACAATAAAACTATTTAATCCTTCTAATGACCAAATATATTGGGAAAAATGGTTATCTCCATTTTTACTACCTGTGATCGAGCAATACTTAGGAATGAAACCGTACTTAGTAGAAGCTTATATTAGAAGAAATTTTCCTGCAGATTACTTAGTGACAAATCACCAATGGCATAGAGATACAAATAATCCATTTAGCATTATAAAAGTCTTCTTCTTATTCACTGATATTAAAGCTGAAAATGGACCACATCATTTTGTGAATAAGTCTCATCGAGACTTGCGGGTTAACGGAAAACAATATTACGAAAATTTAGAAATAAAAAGTGTTTATCCCGACGAAGACATAATAAAAAGTATTCTAAAGAAAGGGACTGTTATTATTGAAGATACTAGAGGTCTTCATAAGGCAGGTATTCCAACTCAAGGATATCGAGACTTAGGTTACGCCGTTTTTGTGCCCTTAACTTTTCTAAGTCAGAGAAAAGTTTCTTATTATAATGTTGATCAAGAAATTTGTAATAATCTTACAAATTATCAACAAAAATTTATACCAAAATCTTCAATCTCATAAGTGGCAATATGAAAGACTATATCCAAAATGTAATATCAAATTTTATTAGTAATGATATTAAAATCTTTGATAAAAAATATGAAAAAGTTTCTTCAAACAAGATAAAAGAAGATTTAAATAAGATTCAAAAATGGATGAGTTCTAACCTTGAGGTTGGAGAAAAAATTGCGATCTATCTTGATAATTACTATTATTATCCATTGAGTATTATAGCTTCCATGAATTTAGGAATTGTCTTTATCCCTATGAAAAATGACTGGCCACAAGAAAGAATCGAGCAAGTTCAAAAAATTTCTCAATACAAAATTTTATTGGACAAGGAACTCTTATCTCAAATCCTTGATGCCGATGATGATACAACCATAGAACTTCCTGAGCTCGTTGAAGAATCTCCTTTGTATATTATGTTTACCTCTGGCTCAACTGGAGAGCCAAAAGGTGTAGAGATTCTAAGAAAATCATATGGAAATTTTCTAGAGTGGATTTCACGATCTTTTGAAGAAATAAATGAAAGTGATAGGCTGATAAATTCAACACATTATACATTTGATGTTGCCTTAATGGAGCTAGGACTACTCTTAGTTAAAAATGTTAATTTCTATAGTTCAAATATGGGACAGAATCCTCTTGTTTTAGCAAGAGAGCTTAGTGAGCTAAAAATTACTATATCTGTTACCGTTCCTAATAATTATAATTTATTATTGAGTGAGAAAATATTTAGTGATATTGATTTAAGCAATCTAAAGTCAGTGTTTTTAGCAGGAAGCCGCTTTCCGACAAATATTTGGGATCAATTTAAAAAGCTTTTACCAGAAGTTCATCTCTATAATTGCTTTGGGCCAACTGAAGCAACTATTTACTGCTTGTTTAAAAAAATGACCAGTGAAAGAAGCAAGGATATTCAAGACGATACTGTATCAATTGGTAAAGCATTGTTAAATCTAGAGGCGCAAATTGTAGACGAAAATGGAGAAGCCCTTCCTGTGGGGCAGAGAGGAGAATTAATTATCGGTGGCGTTCAGGTTATGAGTCGGTACATAAATTCAGATGAACTTACAAATCAAGTGATACTTAATAAAAAAAATCAACGATTTTACAAAACCTGTGACCTTGCTTTTCAAAATAAAGAAGGTGAGTTTTTTGTAGTCGGAAGAAATGATGATACTGTGAAGGTTTCTGGACAACGAGTGAATTTATCAGATGTAGATAGCTATATTCTCAAACTTCCAGAGGTCAAAGATTGTGCAACCATCGCGATTAAGCATGAGATAACAAATTATCAACTCATTTGCTTCGCTGTAATGGAAAAAGAACTTTCAGTTATGGAACTAAAAAATAAGCTTAAAGAAGTCTTGCTTCCATTTCAAATTCCAGCAAAAATTATTTTTAAAAATGAGTTGCCTCTTAATAATTCAGGAAAAATTGATAAAAAATTGTTAAAAAATGAATTTTAATAATGTTTATTTTTTAATGATTTCTTCTAAATAATCAGAGTATTTTTTTGCAAGAACTTTTCTATCATAATTTTTACATACAAAGTCTCTTGCATTTCGTGCAAGACTTTTTTGTAAGTCGCTAGAGCCTTTTAATTTGATAAGAGCCTCTTTTAGTTCAGCAGTGTTCTCAGGAGAAGTAACAATTGCACATTTAGAATCATCTAATATCGACTTAGCTTCTCCTCTAAGTGATGCAATGATTGGTCTACCCATTGCCATAATTTCAAACATTTTTGAAGGAATAAAAGTTGAAAACCCTGGTATATCTTTAAGAGGCACAAGGCAAACATTTGAAAGAGCATAGTATTTTGCTATTTCTTCTCTAGGAACCCCAGAGCGAAATATTACATTTTTTAATTCTAATTGATTTGTTAATTCAACAATTTTTTTCTTCGCAGCACCTTCTCCTACAAAAAGAAAAGTAACTTCTTTTTGAAGAACTTTTGCCGTTTGGATTACTGATTCAAGAGCATGTGAAATTCCGTGAGCCCCAATATAGAGAGCAACAAATTCATCGTTTCTTATTCTTAGCTGTTCCCTCAGTTCTGGTTGGTGATC
>JAONMX010000017.1 GCA_028378565.1 Bacteriovoracaceae bacterium | reverse complement strand
AGATAGTCTGGAAGCATATTCAGGTAGAAACATTTTTTGCCACAGTTGTAGAACTTCATTCACGGATGTGCCTTCAGGAACTTGTTTTAAAAGAATATTTGCATCTTCAATAGATGGGGCCAAGAGCATTCTCTTAGACCAGTTTTTCATGACATCCCAGTTGACATCATTTTGAACTGAAACAAAATGGTTACTAAACTTTAATTTGAAGTTACTAGTAATTTCTTCATTATCATTTTTAAGAATATGATGAACAATTAGGTAGACTTTTATACTTTTGTCAAAGTCAGGATTACCACTGATCCATTTAGCATAATTGTCTTCAAGGTTATGTTCTTTTAAGAATAATTTTAACGATTGATAATTAAGCTTCTTGGGATGTAGACCAATCTTTGTTAAAAGACTATTCCATGTGCTTTGTTTTGGAATGACAACAGCATGGATCACATTGTTTTCTTGTGCCAAGGGGAGAATCAATTGATCGGGGTTACTTAATTTTAAAACATCATAGGTAGCTTGTCTTTGGGCCTTGTAGGCTTGATATTGAAGCTTTCCGCCCAACTCTTTTGTTATTTTTCTTTTGAGTAGAGTTTTATCAATTGCATTTGGAATGGAAAGATACATGAAAGACCAAGGGGTTATCATACTAACAGGTAATAAGTAACTAAGGCCGATTTTAATAAGAATAGCTGGAACAACCCACTCAGAGACAAGTCCCATGGCCATGGCCAAGACAACACTAAAACCTCTTCTTTTAAAAAAAGATTTAAGACCCACGATACTTTCATTGAGAAGTTTTGCTATTTTCTTAAGATCTAAGTTTTTCCAATACTTTTGAAAATTAGCTCTATCTTCTAAGTTAATACTTAGATATTTCTCATACTGATTTGCATAAATAAGGAAGCCTTTTCTTAAAGGCTCTAAAGCTTTTTCTTAAAGGCTCTAAAGCTTTTTCATCTGTTTTGGATCTTTTTAAAGCATCTAGAAACTCATCTTCAGTCTCATACAGTTCTTCACTTACACGCATCATGATATTGGAAAAATCCATGGCAAACTTAATTTCTTTTGAATCAAGGTCATAATTAGGCAATTGTATTTCTTGAGAAAATAACTGCTGACTTGTTAAGGATAAAACAATTAGGAATGTTATGATTTTTTTTACAAATACCATTGCTTCTTATCGGTTATTTAGTATTAAAATTAATTTGTTGAATTCTTTACTCTGTTAATATAAAAAAAGATTAGACCGATAAGAAACTATGAATCAAAGCTCTATATTTATTTGTATTCTATTATCAATTCTTTTATCAGCTTGTAGCTCAAGGCCTTTTAAAGTTATATCTACTAGTAAAAAAAATATTGAGAAAAAGAGTGAATCTTCTAAGAGTGAATTCAGTGCTTTTCGAGCGAGGTTCCCAAGTTCTGCTATTGAAAAAGGATGCTTTCCTTTGATGAAAGAATTTATTTTAAAAAAAGATGAATTACTGGCAGATAAGATGCAAAAAGATTATCTCATCGATAACGATTTCTTGAGCTTTGATGATTATGATTGGGCAAGTGGCCTAAGTATAATTAAGAAGAAATATAAGACCGATACTAAGAACCAAGAGTACGCAGCTTTAATACTAGGAATATTAAAAAAAGATCACCCTGAATGGGATGAACGTCGAATTTTACGTAAATTCAATGCTTTATCTTCATTTTGTCATAGCTAAACTATTGAAAATTTTATAATTTTCACGACTTTTTTAAAATCACATGTTACGAATACCAACTTATCACAATATTGTGTAGAGAATGATATGAGACTTTCAATTAATTCCATTTATAAGGCCACCGAAGGTGAGGGCGTCCTAGTAGGTAGCCCGCAAATCTTTATTAGGTTTCAAGGTTGTAATATTGGTTGTATTAATTGCGATTCTAAAGATACTTGGGATTTTCTTGAGAAAGGAAATATCACTCTTGAAGAAACTCTAGAAAAATTAAAAGATCTCGGTGGCGAGAAAATTAAAAGGGTTTCTATCACAGGTGGAGATCCTCTCCATCCTTCGTTAATTAATCAAACCTTAAAGCTCGTGAAAGAACTTAAAGCGAGAAGGTATTGGGTAAATATTGAAGCAGCTGGCACTAGGTTACCACATGAACTATTTGATCAAGTTGATTTTATAAGTTTTGACTATAAAACTCCGAGTACAGGAGTAAAAACAAATCAAGCTTTGTTAAAGAAGCTAATAGAGCAATATCCTGGAAGACATCAAATCAAATCTGTAGTTGCCCATCAACAAGACTTTGATAATGCATATAAAGCTCTCATCAATATGTACGGTGAGGAAGACTCTCTTCATTTAAATTCGGTTTGGGTCATCACTCCTTGTTATGAGCCAAATGAAGAATTTAATCAGCAAAGGTTCCAAGAAATACTTAAGTGGAATGAAGATAAGGGCGGACCATTTCGAGTAATAGGCCAACAACACAAGTGGGTTTACGGCCCATCTGAAAAGCAAGTTTAATAATCTCTTATTTACTTTTTCTTTCTAAGTTTTTCTTTTGAAACTCATCAGGATCAATGACAAGGTTTTTAACTTCTGAATTTATTTTTCCTGTTTTATTTTCTTTTTTCTGTGTAAACATTCTAACGGCAAACATTAAACCCCAAGCAAATGGTGCCATGGCCAACATTACTTTTACAAAGTCACTATCAGGTTCAAAGAGAAAAAAATAAGAAGAAACAAAAATCGTTAAGAATAGAATAAAAATATTCATTAGAAATCCAAAGTATATCGAATCCACATGGACTGCTCTTTTGTTCCTTGGACTCTTTCATCTTTAAATTGCATGGAGACAACACCATTATTTTGCGAGCTATAGATATTTTTATTCACTGAAATGGAATGATCATTATTTTCACGATTGGAAACACCAGATAGGTGAAAAAGCTGAATGTTTTCATATTTAATACCTGCTCTTACTTCATCAACTTTTCCAGATGTGGCCAAAACTCCATCTGTTAAACTAATCGTTTGAGTTCTAAGCTCGAAGGGAACTTCTGCGTAATATCTACCGTCTGCTTTTACTTTAACGTTGAAATAGGAGTTCTCACCATCACTAAGCCCAAGTTTGAACTTCTGCCTTCTATCACTTACTTCAACCTCTGAACTAATGTAGGTATTCTCAAATATTTCCGTTCGGTCTTTTCCTCTTAAGAGCACAAGTTTTCTAGGGAGATTATTTTTATGTTCGATAGCTAAACCAGCTTCCCATGATGAATTATCTCCTTCATATGTCGCTAAGCCACCCCAATAATTATCTTCTTTTTTATCTTCGCTATTTTCTTTATTTTTCGCACGTAATTCATCAGCCAACTTCTTTCTATGGGCCTCTATTTTGATTCTTCTTTTTAAATCCTCAATGTCGCCCTTATATAAGTACTGTACGGTTGGAGCACCTTCAGTCGGTACGTAAACTCGGATGATGATATTGTCATTTGGTTTAGCAGCTTGATAGTAGTAAGTTCTAGATTTTTCTAGAGGATCTTTAATATGTATCGACATTAATTTATGTAAGGGAATATTGAATGACATAATTTGAATAAGATCTTCCTCTAATATTCTCTCTCTCATTGGGTCTCTTAAGTAGACTTCTCCAGGAGAAATTTGACAGTTTTCATCATTTACAGGGAGACTCGCTTGAGATTCGTGATGCTCTGAAATGATATACATGGCCTCAAGCTTTTCGATCTGTTCAACGGCACCAACAATAGTTGGGTCAACTTGTTTCGTCTCAATCATTACTTTTAAAACCTGATTCACTTCGTTTATTAGTGGGTTTAACTTGTTACAGGAGACACACACTTCTAATTGAATGAGATTATCATTTTCTTTTTCTTTTAACTTTTCCTGTTTTCTTTGTTCTTTGTAAGCCTTTCTTATGGTCTTAAAGGCCTCTATTGGATCATCAATAGATGTTGATTTTTGAGATTCGTCCATATTCAGTAGAGATTCATCTATATCGAGTTGAGCATTAGAAGTATGACTTAAAAGTATAGTGAATATAAGAAAATAGTATTTAAACCCGACCATGTAAACTTATCGGAGTAAAGTGATTGAAACTTAATAAAAAGTTTATCTTTTGCTAGTACTTGATCAATAACATCAAATACCTCGTTTGCGTCCATATCTGTACCGTGAGCTTCGGCTTTTTCAGGAGGGGCTTCCTTTTTCGTTTCAACAGATTTGGCATCAAGCATTTCTCTACCAAATTTATTCAAAGTATCAATACTTGTTATACAGTATCCAGCTTCGTTTGCTTTTGTTTCTTCTTCCTCTGAAAAAGAGCTAGTGACAACAACAAAACGATGATCCTTTGGAAGTTTCTTCAGAGCAATTTTTATAAGGTTCTTGGCCCGGCTCATTTCTAGTGCACAGTACACACAATATTTTTTACCAGTTCTCTTATCATGAGTAACAAAATCCCAGATAGTTGTCTTTCCTGGAGCCATGGTTACTTCGTGTTCAAAGGCCTTAAATGTAAGGGTACTTCTACTAATTAGTTTCTTTTGATTACTCATAATAACTTTATCGGATAAGTATTGATCATTATTAATATCTTTTTTAAATTATTGTTCATTCTTTTAAGAATATAGCTAGACATCAAAATCGGAAAGCTTTTTCTTATGGATAGGGTAGAGATTAAATGTTCCCGTCCCTTTGGCCACTAAACCACCTTGAGAAGTAATAGTTCCACTGGTAACAACCAAGCTTTTTCCTTTGAAATCAATTTGTGCTTGTCCCTTAAGGATATCACCAAGCTTAGCGGGCTGAATAAAGTTTAACTTAAACTCTACTGTGCTACATAGATTTCCTTCTTTTGCAGCACAAGCAAGAGTTTCAATCCCTAAAACGGCGTCCATCATGGCCGCAATCACTCCACCATGGCATGACTGGGGAGAGCTAAGATGTTTTGTTTCTACCTTAAGTGAATATTCAATTTTCTTATTTTCATTTGAATCCACTTCATAAAGCTCAAGGCCCATATGTTTATCAAAGTGACTAATTTTATCAAATAAATCGATCAATTCAGTTTGATTCATTTTCTTTGTCATGATTTAAAAAACCCTAAGCTAAATGTTTTTGCTTTGTTTTTAAGTCCTGGTCGTATATGAAAGTTTTTTGCATCTGCATGACCAAGCTTAATACTATCGTTACATGTTTTTTTATCGTTTACTCTTGAAGATCTCATACGTGGATAAACTTTCTCCACCATTAAGTCTAATTGATTAGAAAGTCTGAATAGTTCTTTAGAGTTTTCGGCTTTTGCTTTTGGTTTTACTTTTTCAATAAATCCAGCAGCTAGGCCTCTAATATAACTATTCTTTGCTACTTTTCCTTTGAGGTGGGGGTTCTCTTTTTTACAAAGCTCCCAAAACCTTTCAAACTCTAGCTCTAAAAACTGAGCGGTATATCCGGCCAGTTCAACATTAAGCTTCTCTCCAATTACTTCAAGGTAGGTAACGCCTTTTCCTTTATTCATTACAGGCCTTACATAAAAATACTGAAGGATTTCATAAATGACTTCTATTTTTATATTAAGTCTTGGAGCTTCTAATACGCGGGAGAGGTAAATATCTTTTTCTTCACTGTTGCTCTCGATTCCATCAAGGTTATATTTTTGAAGAAGCTCGTTGGCCTTGCTGGTTGCTAGCTGCGATTCATTTATATTTGAACTACTGGCAAGAGAGTAGAGTTTTTTGATTTTGTCTAATACTTTTAGTTTTCTATCATCAAGATTTTTAACTTCTTTAATTTTCTCTAAAGATAGATTTAGCTTTGAGGAGTATACTTCCTCGCCCCATTGGTAATTTTTACACAAGGTGCGATATTCAACACCATGGTTTTGAACAGCGTTTCCATATTTTAGTAAACAAATAAAGTGAGCTAGTTCATGTCTTAGAACATTATCTAAAACCTCAGATGAGAATTGATTTATAAATAATTTATTAATACCAATTTGATAGAGGGAGTGATTGTAATTTCCTAAAACACAGTTTTCACGGCTATCTTCAAAAACGACAAACTCTAGAGGATAGAGATAGCCTTGAAAAAGAATACGCTTTCTTTTAACTTCAAAACCCGCTTCCTTAGATAAAATCTCAAGAGAGCGGGCCTTAATTTTCTTTATGAATGATATTGTCGTTGAGTTGTATATTTGCATTAACTACGAGTTTTTGTAATGGCCTTAATATACTCACGATTCATACGAGCAATATTGCTGATATCAATCCCTTTAGGACAACTGGCTTCACATTCTGCCTCATTGGTGCAATTACCAAAACCAAGTTCATCCATTTTTTCAACCATATTAATAACTCTTTGCTCACGCTCGACTTGTCCCTGAGGAAGGAGTGCAAGTTGTGAAATTTTTGCGGAAGTAAAGAGCATGGCCGAAGCATTCTTACAACTGGCCACGCAGGCTGCACAGCCAATACAAGCTGCTGCATCCATAGCAAGATCTGCACTTTCTTTTCCGATAAGGATTTCGTTAGCATCTGGAGCGTTACCAGTATTGACGTTAACATATCCACCTGCGGCCATAATATCATCTAAAGCACCGCGATCTACCATTAAATCTTTTAGAACTGGAAATGCTTTCGCTCTCCACGGCTCAATAACAATAGTATCTCCGTCTTCAAATTTTCTCATATGAAGTTGGCAGGTTGTTGTTTCTTTTTCAGGTCCATGGGCCTGACCATTAATCATCAGTGAGCACATACCACAAATACCTTCTCGGCAATCATGATCAAAGGCCACTGGGTCATCACCCTTTTCAACTAATTGTTCGTTAAGAAGATCAAGCATTTCAAGAAAAGAAGAATCAGTAGATACACCTTCAAGTCGGTAATCAACCATTTCACCTTTTTCTTTATTACCTTTTTGTCTCCATATTTTTAAATTTAATGATAATAGTTTTTCATTGCTCATTTTATACCTCTTACTTGTAAGATCTTTGAGTAAGTTCTACGTTTTCGTAATTTAACTCTTCGACGTGTCTAACTGGTTCAGATGAAACATCTGTAAATTCCCAAGCTGCCACATGACAGAAGTCTTGATCATTTCTCTTTGCTTCGTTTTCATCAGTTTGAGATTCTTCTCTGAAGTGACCACCACAAGATTCTTTTCTCTTAAGAGCGTCTCTTGCCATTAGCTCACCTAATTCAAGGAAGTCTGCAACTCTGTTGGCCTTTTCTAGCTCAACATTAATACCATCTTCAGTACCTGTTACTTTCACATCTTTCCAAAACTCTGATCTTAATGCTTTGATTTTGTCGATTGCTTGATTGAGTCCTGATTCATTTCTACTCATTCCCACATGTTCCCACATGATATTTCCAAGTTCACGGTGGAAACTATCAACAGACTTTGAACCGTTGATATTGAGAAGCTTATTGAATCTTTCTTTACTAGAAGAAAGTGCTTTTTCAAATTCAGGATGATCAGTACCAACTTTATCGGTCATAAGTCCTTCATTCGAAAAGTAATTTCCAAGAGTGTAAGGAATAACAAAGTAACCATCAGCTAAACCTTGCATGAGAGCAGAAGCTCCAAGTCTATTGGCACCATGATCAGAAAAATTAGCTTCACCAAGAGCGAAACAACCTTTAGTTGTTGTCATTAAATTATAATCAACCCAAAGACCACCCATTGTGTAGTGAACTGCAGGGTAAATTCTCATTGGAACTTGATAAGGATCTTCATCAGTAATTCTTTCATACATTTGGAAGAGGTTATCGTAACGATCTCTAATGGCCTGTTCACCATCTCTTTTAATCGCGTCTCTGAAGTCGAGATAAACAGCAACACCAGTTGCTCCAACACCACGTCCATCATCAACGGCTTCTTTTGCATTTCTTGAAGCAACGTCTCTTGGAACAAGGTTTCCAAATGACGGATACTTTCTTTCTAGATAGTAATCTCTTTCTTCATCAGGAATTTCGCTTGGCTTACGTTTATCGCCTTCTTTTTTAGGAACCCAAACACGCCCATCGTTTCTAAGTGACTCAGACATAAGAGTTAACTTTGACTGATTGTCTCCGTGGACTGGAATACAAGTTGGATGAATCTGAGTGAAACAAGGGTTAGCAAAACATGCACCTTTCTTATAAGCTTTCCATGCCGCAGAACCATTTGATGTCATTGCATTGGTTGATAAGAAATAAACATTTCCATATCCACCAGTACAAAGAAGAACTGCATCTGCACTATGCTTTTCAAATTCTCCAGTAACGATATTTCTGGTGATAATTCCTCTGGCTCGACCATCGACCATCACCATGTCTACCATTTCTTGTCTGGTATGAACTTTTACTTTTCCTTTATGAACTTCTTTCATCATTGCTGAATAAGCACCAAGAAGAAGTTGTTGTCCTGTTTGTCCTCGAGCATAGAATGTTCTTGAAACTTGAGCCCCACCAAAAGATCTATTTGATAAAGTTCCACCATATTCTCTAGCAAAAGGAACACCCTGAGCAGCACATTGATCAATAATACTATTGGCCACTTGAGCGAGACGATAAACGTTTGCTTCTCTTGATCTATAATCTCCACCTTTTACAGTGTCATAGAAAAGTCTCCAAACGGAATCTCCATCATTAGGGTAGTTTTTCGCAGCATTAACTCCACCTTGAGCAGCAATTGAATGAGCTCTTCTTGGTGAATCTTGAATACAAAAACTATCAACATTATATCCAAGCTCTGCTAACGTCGCAGCCGCAGAAGCTCCAGCTAAACCAGTTCCAACGATAATGACATTGAATTTTCTTTTGTTAGCTGGGTTAATAAGTTTTGATTTAAATTTATGATTATCCCATTTTTCTTGAAGTTTTCCTTCAGGAACATTTGAGTTTAGTTTTACATCAGACATCTTAATTGCCTCCTTGTAGGTAACAGAAAATTGCAAGGGCACTAAAACCTAAGAAGATAATGGCACCATAAATTTTACTTATGCAGCTTACAGCTGGAGTGTAACGTGGGTGACTAAAACCTAATGATTGAAATGCACTCCATAGACCATGACTAGTATGAACACCAACTGCAGCAATACAGAAAATATACCAACCAACTGCTAGTGGGCTTTGAAAGTATTCTACAAGTACACGATAAACATCTCTCATTTCAACACCGCTATGAGTGATCATGTAAACGGGGCCAAAGCGAAAATGAAGAAGGTGAGTAATAACAAAAACAAGAATAATTAAACCAGTATATGGCATTGTTGAACTTGCAAAAGTAGAACCTCTACCTGTTGCTTGCTTCATATAGTAACCATCTGGTCTTGCTATTTTATTTTCAATCGTTAACTTCATGGCCATGGCCAAGTGACTGATAAAGAAAAAGAGAAGAACAAACTCTGCAGTATAAAAGAGTGCTTTATTTGAAGTCAGTTTATAAGCATAGGTATTAAATGCTTCTGGTCCAATAAAGAGTAGACTATTTCCTGCTAGGTGGCCTGTTAAAAAGATACACCAAAAAAGTCCTGTGAAGCCCATAATCTGTTTTTTGACAATGGACGAATTTAGATACAACCAAAGACGTGTAACCATGGAATTGTCGCTCCTTCGAAATACAAATTTCTTAAATGTTAAAGAATAAAAACGAATACCTAGGTAGTTTAATAGACTTTACTTAATAGGTTAAGTGGTTTTTATTAGATAAGTGAAAGTTATGATAAAGTACTTTGATATAACAGAGTGTAGGAGAAAGTATGTTACCTGGACCAAATGATCTAGAGTTTTTTATGGAAGTTGTAAGCACTGGGAATATGTCTCGTGCAGCTGAACGTCTGGGAGTATCGCAACCTGCGTTAAGTCAGGCAGTAAAACGTCTTGAGGCCAATATCGGTCAACAACTTCTCCTAAGAAGTAAAACCGGTGTTAAGGCCACCAAGGTAGGTGAACGGCTGGCACAAAAGAGTAAGGACTTATTGTCTCAGTGGGAAGAGCTTAAATTTGAAGCTTCTAGGGAGAAGGATGAGATACGAGGACGCTTTAAGGTTGGAGTCCATCCTAGTGTGGCCATCTATTCCCTTGGAGATGTGAGTTCAAAAATAATAAAGAAATATCCTCATCTTGAACTTAAATTTCAACATGATCTAAGTAGAAAGGTAACAGAGCAAGTCATTTCAATGGAGGTTGATATGGCCTTGGCCATTAACCCTGTTGCCCATCCCGATTTAGTTATGAAAGAGATTTGCCTCGATACGGTTTCTTTCTATCAGGCCAAGAACTGTAATTCCGATGTTTTGATTTATCATCCTGATTTAGGTCAATCTCAAGAAATGCTTTCTTCTTTAAAAAAGAAAGAACTTAACTATCTAAGAACTATTACATCCGATAATTTAGAGTTCATTCTCGAATTAACGATTAATGGTTGTGGAGTTTCTATTCTTCCCGGAAAAGTTGCCCAAAAGGCAGGAAAGAAAATTATGGCAATTGACTCACTGCCAACTTATAAAGATAAGCTATATCTTATCTATCGCCATGATTGGGCGCGTAATGGAAGTACAAAAAAACTTGCAAGTGAGTTTTATAACCTCATTTTTGAGAAATTCTCCTAACCTTTTGTCGGCAAGTAGTGACAAAGCGTGTCCAGAATACTATGACTACTCCTATATTATTGAGGAGGGAGTTATGTTGAAACTGTTAAAGGTTACTTTAGTGGCATTTTGTTTATTTAATGCAAATGCTTCGGTTCAAAAAAGAAATCCACATTTTAAAAATACAATAGCTAAAGAGAATTACTTGAAGGCCACTGCCATCGGTACAGAATATGCTCTAAATTATGAAAATACACTTGGTAATCAAATGATTCTCTTTTATGGAGATCGTTCTGAAGTTGCTAAATCTTATCGTTTTATAAAAGACCAAGCTCGTCATCGCGAACTTCAAGTTAATATCAACTTAAACGGTGGGCCAATTGAGTTTTTATCATGGGTACTTTTTCAAGGAATGGTAGCTTGGAAAATGGACCAAGTAATTGGACCTAAAGCAGATCTTTTTATTGAGTCAGAAATATTTATTAAAAAAGAAAGTATGAAGTACCTAGATCAGGTTTTCTTTAGCGTTAATAATCAAACAGACTATTCTCAACACCCACGCTTTGATTATGCCAGAAATCGAAAGCTCTATATGGAAGATTTCTATCTGGCCTGGAGTAATAACAGTATTGAGTTTAAAAAATTAGTTATTAAAAGAGCTTATAAAATGAATCCAGAATTGATGACAATTGAAGAAGGGCTAGCAAGTAGAACTTATTCAGTAAGACTTGCAGCTAAAAAGCTAAAGAGATTTCTCCGTAATTAGTTCAGAGATATCTTCTAATTCATCTATCTTATTACTCAGCTCAAGGTATTGATTGTGATTATCATTATCTTGAGCATCAAGAGCACTTTCAGCAAGTTGAGCTCGGTTTTCTTCAATTTTATCATTCCAACGAGTTAAGATGTCAGTCACTTCATAACTTCCTACATCACTGAAAACATTAGTGGATACGCAAATTGTGAATATGAGTAGCATAGCTTTTTTCATCATTTATTCTTTTCACCTAAATTAAATTTAGGTTAATATATCACTATAATTAAGGCCTATTGATAGCATTGAAATGATTACAGGCTGAATGAAATCTAAACACCTGCTAAGTGTTTGAATTTATAGAGGTTCTGAATGATCGTCAAAGAGTTTTATGATAAGAGAACAGGAACTTTAACCTATATTGTCTATGATCAGGCCTCGAAAGATGCTGTCATAATAGACCCGGTTCTTGATTACAATTCACATTCAGGGAAGTACTTCTTTGAGTCCATGGAGCTTATTCTCTCTTTTATTGAAAGTCATGGCCTGACCATAAGAATGATCCTTGAAACTCATGCCCATGCAGATCATCTAACTTCAAGTCTTTTTCTAAAAGAAAAGTTTCCAAATGCTAAAGTTGGAATCGGCGAAAAAATTACTCTGGTACAAAAAACATTCAAAGACGTTTTTAATATAGATGATGTTTCTGTGGAGGGAAGTGAGTTTGATCTCCTTTTAAAAGAAAATAATACTTATCAGGCCGGAACTCTTTCTTTTCTCGTTCTCTCGACACCGGGGCATACACCAGCTTGTAGCTCTTACTTGTTTAACGAAGAGGCCCTTTTTGTAGGTGACGCACTCTTTATGCCTGACTCTGGGTGTGGACGTTGTGACTTTCCACTTGGAAGTGCAAAGGACTTATTTCATTCAATCAAAGACAAGATTTTTTCATTAAATCCAAATATTAAGGTTTTTGTAGGTCACGACTACTGTCCTAATGGAAGAAGTGTCGAATTTGTTTCAACCGTTGAAGAGCAAGCTAAACATAATATAAAAATAAATAATGAAACTGCCTTTGAAAGTTTTGTAAAAATGCGTGAAGAAAGAGACGCTGAGTTAGATGCTCCCAAACTTCTTTTACCAAGTATACAAGTTAATATAAAAGCTGGTGCTTTTCCTAAAGCTGAAAGTAATGGCAAGGTTTACTTAAAGTTACCACTGGAGTCAAAATGAAATTCATAACTATTATTTTTTCTTTGTTACTAATTTTCAGCTTATCAGCACAGGATAAGGGGACTAAAAGTTCTTCATCTAAAAAAAGAGCTAAGAAATCCGAGGTAGTATCACCTGTGGTGAAAAAAAAACTCTGTTTTTCAAATGCAGTGGAGATCTAATAAACCTCCCTATCAAACCCATAAAATTTTAGCAAACACTATCAAGACTGAGATTCGAAAAAAATTAAAAGGTAAGGTCTTGTTTCACTCATACATTCTTCCAGAAGAAACTGAGAATGAAAAAGTTATAACATATAAAAAGTCTTTAATAGACTTTCTTGATCAAAGCGGAGAGGATAAAGTTCACGACTTTCAAATCGTTGATTTGAATACTTCTGTTATTGCAAAAGAACTTGGCTTACCGGCCTATTATCTCTTTGATTATCCTTTCCTATTTGCTGCTTACTATAAAATTGAGGAATTCTTCAAAACACCAATAGCAAAAACTATGGTGAAAATGACTGAAGATAAGGGTTTTGTTAATCTAGGCTTTTACTATACTCATGGCTTTCGTGTATTCCCAAGTGAGTTTCAAAGAATTAAATCTGTAGATGATCTTAAGAACTATAAAATGGATAAAACAGATAGTGATTTTAATAATGATCTATATAAGGCCCTTGGGATTACTTTAATTGATGAAAATACCGCCCCTGAATATCTAAACTCAATCCAAAAAGATAGTGGAGATATTTCTATGGGTGGACTCTATGAAATGTATGTCTATGGACCAAGTGATCCAGATAATAGTGATGTTATTCATATTTTAAACTCAAGACATTCTGTGGCCATGTCTGCCATGCTTATTGATAAGAACTACTTTGAGAGTCTACCAAAAGATGTTCAAAAAGGTCTTAAAGAAGCCTTTAAGGTGGCTCTTGCAAAACAGCGTCAGTGGGTTGTTAAAGAAGATGAAAGAGTTTTAAAAGATATTGAAAAGTGGGATATAGGTCTAAGTGGGTTAGGTCTTTTTGGTATGAAAACATTTCGTGAGAAGACCAAGACTGTTAGAGAGAAATATGAAAAGCTCATCGGTAAAAATGCTATTGAAATCGCTCAAGATGATGAGATAGCACCTTAATTTATAAAAGCCATGAGGGAAGAATGAAGCTAAAAAATATCATCAGTCTTGTTTTACTCTCACTGAGTTTCAATTCACTTTATGCAGTAACAATTAAGTGGGAGTCTTCCCAAGTCCCTAAGAAACACTTTGTTAGTTTTGCCTCTTATTTTAAGAAAGCGGTAGAAAAGAAATCTCTTGGTAAAATGAAGGTTGAGTTCTCCCATTTAGGAGATGATGTAGAAGATAAAGAGTTATTTGTTTTTCTAGATAAGAGAAATAAACTCATTTCTGGTGGATTTGGGAGCAATCTTTCTGATCTTCCATTTCATATGACTGAAGTATATAGTAGTGACCTTGCTGATACATATTCTCTTTTTGATTATAATATATTTGATTATCCTTTCTTATTTTCTGACTTTAAACAGGTCAACAACTTTCTAGATTCTTCAACAGGAGAGAAATTAGTACTTCAGTTAAATAATGTTCATGTTAAGAATTTAGGTTTTGTTTATACTCATGGCTTCAGAGCTATTCCAAGTGATTATGTTAAAATTCGTAAGATTAAGGACTTTAAAAAACTAAAATTTCGAACAGATCTAGGAGTATTAAATAGGGCCTTTTATAAGGAACTAGGAGCAAAAATTATTTTTGATCGAGATGATTTGGATGATTCTAAATATGACAATTTAGACAATGGAGATACTTCCATCGGAGTACTAGAAGAGTATTTTATAAAAGGATCTAAAGAAACAGCGAAATACCTTAACCTTACAAAACATTCAATCATTACTTCAGGGGTACTCATTCACAAAGGTTTTTTGAATTCATTAACTAAAGAGCAGAGAGCTATTATTTATTCAGCGATGAAAGAAACAATTACTTTTCAAAGAAAGTATATGAAAGAGCAAGAAAGTATTCAAATTGATAGGGTAAAGAAACAAGGTTTTCCTATATACCTTCTAAGTAATAGTGAAAGAAATAAGTTGAAGAAGTTGGTTGAAGATAAGTTCAAAAAATTCAATAAAAAATTCAGTTCCGGACTAATGAAAAAAGCTAAAGGGGATAAGTAATATCCCCTTTAAAATATTAGCATTTAAGATTTGCTTCAAGATGCAATTCTACGTCTGCCCATGTTTTTCCTTCGTGAAGAGCTTTACATGCTTTATTAATTGCTGATAGCTCGTCATTAAGGCTGAAGTCTAAAACATCAATAAAGCCTTTCGCTTTAAAAGCACCATTATTGACTTCATAAGACATAGGAACCTTTTTGGTTTTTCCATTCATTGTAATTGATAGAGTTACCATCTTCTTTGTTACTTTCGTAACAGAGGCTTGAATATTTGTTCCGCCGGCCATCGTAGAAAAGAAGAACTTTGCAATTTTCTTATCTCTTGCTTTATTTCCAGTCGCTACCTCTTTTGTATTTATAGAAATAGAAGACTTCATGAGAATATCATTAAGTGATCCACTGGATTTATTAAGTTTGAGCTTAGTTGCTGGTAGAGAGCCTTTAACTCCTGCTTTGGCCGGGGTTTTAAATGCTACCCAGCTAACTTTGACACTATCTTGCTGATAGCAAAATCTAGCTTGTATTGAGAATATTGTGCTTAAAAATATCAACGAAGTGATTATACTTTTCATCTTACGCTCCTTAAAGTATGAGTTTAATGGATTTTAAGCACTCAACTTAGGTACGTCTATATGATGAATCAAAAGTTTAATGAATTTCCTTGTGATTTTTTTCTAGAAATAGAAGATGACTCCTTTAGAGTTGGAAAATTGACAGTCAACAAAGATCACAATGGATTTTATGTAGATATTTCTATCGTACAAAAAGAGTCAAAGAAGATTTGGAAGTATATTGACCAAGTTTCTGGGGAATCTGACCCTCAAGAGGCCTTAGATAATGGAGTACATGTCTTAAGTACTTTCCTAAAAGGGTCACACTCCTGACGATTTAAACTCTGCGTCAGTCAAAAAAGCAACTTTTGTCATGTTCTGTCATCAATAAAAACAAGTATTTAGAGTTATTATAGTCATATTTAAAGTTGGCACACGCCTTGCTTATAGGTAAGTGTGTGTGTGTAGGAGTACGAAGAAAGGATTTTTTCAAGCTCCAACAAAATGTCTCTCGAAAAGGCCCAAACTTTGTTTGGGCCTTTTTCATTTTGAGCTTATAAAATTGTTTTAATAACTAGGTATTGAGCTTCTTCTATTTCATTGCTTATAACAAACTCTTTTACTGATTTTACTTCTATTGCATCTCGCTCTTTAAGTTCTGTGTCCCCAATCTTAATTGATCCCTTAATTAAAAAGATATAGGCACCTTCTTTATCGCTAAGCTTAATATCTTCATGTTTATCTTTACTCATATTATAAAGAGTTAATGAGGCATCTTGCTTAATTTTGAGGCTTTCTCTACTGTTCGAATTTGTTCCATCGACTATAGGAAAAATTCCTTTTGTTTCCTGCCATTTAAAGTTTTTTTGCTGATAACCTGGTTCTGTTTCTTCTTCGTTTGGCGTTATCCATATTTGCAATAAATTTGTGGTTAGTTCTTTGTGTTGATTCATTTCGCTATGTCTTATGCCACTACCTGCAGACATAGCTTGAACTTCGCCAGCTTGAATTGTTTCTTGGTTACCCTGACTATCTTTATGAGAGATTTCGCCCTCTAGTACAATCGTGATAATTTCCATATTTTTGTGGCCATGGGTTCCAAAGCCAGTTTGAGGTCTTATATAATCATCATTGATGACTCTAAATCTTCCAAAGCCCATTCTTGTAGCATTATAATATTCCCCAAAGCTAAAGCTATGAGAGCTTTTAAGCCATCCTAGATCGACTTTTCCACGGGTTTCTTCTGATATTAATTCATACATAAAGACTCCTATATCCTTTGTTTCTATAGATATAATCGTCTAAAACTTGATTAATAAAAAGTATAATAATTTTATTGTTTATATAATGAAAGTTTATATAGATTCTATAAATTGGGCCAAGTATCTGCAACAGCTCTGTGTTAGGTCATCATAAACAGGGTTGTATTCATAAATGCCAATTATTTTAAAATCAGGGCTCAATTGAGTCTGAAAATATTTATAAGTTAAAGAAAAGGCACGGTGGTCGATACCGTGATGATTTGTAGCACTAACGGCTTTCATGATTGAACTATCAAGACCATCGCAGTCCAAGCTGAAAATATAGAGAGTGTCTTTATCATATGGAATGACTTCAGATAATTTTTTTTGCCATGATTCTACAAAGTTAGTTTCATTAAAAATATCATCAATTTCATTCATGGTTATTACATTCATTTCTATCTCATCAAAATTCGAACTAGCGTTAGCAAAATGATGAATCCCAATTTGTGTCAGTTTCACTGGAACTTTGGCCCTATCCATAAATTGCCTAAAGGGAGTTCCAGAGTGAGGTTCGTCTTCTCGTCTTGTATCAAGATGAGCATCAATATTTATGATATGGATATTCTTCTTATTCATTTTCTTAAGAGATTTAGCTGAATTGAATGCCATAAGCAAAGGATAGATATGATCATGACCACCGCCAAGATGGACAAGGTTCGATGAATTTACGTTAAGTGATTCCTTTATTTTATTAATGGATTCTGATTGGGCATCATTGAAGTGAATTTCCTTTTCTTTAGTGGGAAATACGTCCGTTACTTTATACGAACCAGAGTGGGGATTATGGATAAGTTTTCTAAAGCAATTTAAAATAGCTTCAGGGGCATACCTTGAGCCAAGCTTGCCTCCATTTCTTATGACACCTAAGTCACTACGGGATGTGAGAAAATGTGTCTGAATCGTTTGTGAAAGATCATCAGTAAAAAAGTTTTTATTCTGATCCTTAGTTCGCTTTGATAATTGTTCTTGAATCTTAGAGTTATTTTGTTGGCCCATATGTCCTCTAATAGCTTGTTTCTTATTCATGGAGAGTATACCATTTAAGTATGGAACAAAAGAATTGGTTTGTCTTTAAAGGCGATCATCATATAGGCCCTTTTTCGAAAGAGACACTTCTAGAGAAGCTTAAGCTTGGTAATATCTCTGAAGAGGAAATGGTGTGGTCGGAAGGCGATGAGAAATGGCATCCTCTTCATTCCCATCCTGAGCTAATGATCATGAAACCAATTCCAGAACTTCAGCCAGTAGGTGAACCTGTTTCAGGAAAGTATTCTGTCGACCATGAAAATTTTGATCGGGATGAAAACCATGATGTGAAAGCTGATATGGAGCAAATAGTAAAAGAGGGGAACCCCTCTGATATTGTTCCAATTGCTGAAGAGGTTGTTTCTGAGCAATTACCAGAGTTACCTGAATTGCCTGAGCTTCCAAAGCCTGAACCTGAACCTCAACCTCAATCCGTGAGTGAACCCGCCCCTGACTCTGAAGATTTCTATATTGACGAGGAAGTCGATATTGAAGCAGCTCTTCATTCTCGTCCTGAAGTCGTGACGGCAGATGAGTCTGAGAGTGATCTTGATGAAGAAGAACCTTTCGAATTTCAAACTCTATCAGTCCCTAAAAACAATAGTGACGAAGATGATATAAGCCCCTTTGAATTACCAAATATTCCTCTAGATCACGATAAGAGCGATGATAATGATGAAGAGTGGGAAGAGGATACAGGGGATTATGATGTTTCTGATCTTGAAGCTGCAACAGCTTCTCATTCCAACAGAAATGATGAGATTCTCCATAAGCAAGTGGAGGAGTATGAATATGAAGATGATGAAGACGATAATAATGCTGTAGAAGATGAAGACGATTACTATATAGAAGAAAAACAACCTATAGGCATGCGCTCTATGGTTTTAGGCATCATTGCCCTTGTCTTTGTTACTTCTTTTGCTCTTTATTTTGGAAATAATCTTTCCATGAGGAAGGTATACTTGAAAGGTTTATCTCCTGGTGCAAAGAAGTCACTGGAGAGTCTTTCCCAAAAAAGCTTTTCCGCTAAAAGTTACTATCGACTTGCACCTACTACAGATGGTTCAAAAGTTTTTCTTGCGACCAACCTAAAGGGTGACTTTACGGTAAATGCTTCGTTTGAATCCATTAAAGGTCGAATCTTATCTAAAGATAGTATTGCTTTTCAGGCCCAAGGTCAGATCGTTGATGGGCTAGCTGAGTTTAATAAATTCGAATTACTAAAAGGTACAGAAATGATACCTGGAGAGTATTTGGTAAAACTGATAATACGACCTTCCGGAATGGCAGATCAAATTAAAAGTACTTTAATTAATGCTCCAGTTTTTAAAGATTTAACTTTTATTAAAACTTTTAAAAAATCAAGAAAGTATGAAACTAAGTTTTTGTTGTACCCAAGAGGTAGTGAAAAATTTGAACAGGCCATCGTTGAGTATAATAAAAAAATTGAAACTCAACTCATAAGACCACTTAAAGAACAGATTGAACGCTATCAAACTTTTCTTTCATTAAGAGAAAAATTGCAAGTCTTATGGGAGGACTATATTGGTCGAATTACCAAGGGTTCATCGATCAAGTTTTTTGAAAATAAGTATAATGTTAACATTGGGCCATTAATAAGAGATCTTGTTATAGATTCCAATCGCATTCATATTTCTTACTTAAATACCGATCCTGAGAAATCAAAATCTTATGAAGAGATAATGGTTTTTGGAAAAGACATTGGTTATGTGGCCAGCGAAATGGTTGTGCAGACAAGACGATATAAAGTCATTGGACGCTCTAACCGAAAAAAATTGCAAGAAAGATTTTCTACAAAGCTATCTGAGCTAAAAGAAAGAGGAGAGAATCATTTACGTTCTCTTGAAAATGAAATCAAGTCATTTGAAAATTAATTTAAATTAAATTAAATAGTAGTTCTCTTCTTTTGCTTTTTCTAAAAGAGTTGGAATATATCGACCCTTATCATCTTTTTTTATTTTTGAGCCCCAAAACTTTGGATCATGTTCATAAATTCCCAGTAAGTCCTTTTCCATCATGAGCTCTAAGAATTCTACTTTGTTTCTGGTCGATTCTCCGGCTGCAATGTCATAACCCATTACCCAAGGAATATTGATATGATTACTGGTTGGAATAATATCTGATAAGTAAATGAACTGATCATTATAAGGATGCATTAACCAAGGGGTATGGCCATGAGAACATTTATATTGCATATCGACTGTGTCTATCTCTAGGCTTCCTTCTTGTTCTTCATAGAATTTTATTTGGTTATTTCTTTGATAATAATCGACAATCGGTAAGAACGTTTCTGTATGAAAACTTCCGCCATCTCTTTGAGTAGGATTTTGTGAATAATCAAAGTGTTTCTTATGAAGATGAAGAGTGGCATTGGCAAAAAGTGGTTCATGTACATTTTCAGTATTAAGTTTGGATATGCCTCCAACATGATCAAAATGTAGGTGACTTATAATGAGGTCTGTAATTTCCTCAGGGCTAATATTAATTTTTTCTAAACATTTCTCTAAAGGTGACTTTGTACCTCTGACATCAAAACGCTGGTCAAATTGATCACCATGATAATCACCAATTCCAGTATCAGTTAAAATAACTCGGTCATTTTTCCTAATAAGCCAAAGGCGTAAGGCCAAATCTATTCGATTAAATTCATCAGCTGGCATGACCTTATTCCATAGGGGTTTTGGGATAATTCCAAACATTGCTCCACCATCTAACCTGAAGCGTGCAGGTTGTAGAATATAGTTTTTAGTTACGCCATCTTTAACACTTTGCATTTAAAGTATCCTTTTAGAGTTCATAAGAATTTTCAAAATAATATACCTAGCTTGTCCATAAATCACAAAAAAACCCCCTTTTTGTATTGCATTGCTCCTAGCAGTCTGAGGGGTGTGCCACTATTATGGGGATCAATTGAAATTCCTTTTATTTAAAACTATTTAGGAGCATTTATTATGAATGTGCATGAGTATCAAGCCAAGTCATTAATGAGAGAATACGGAATCAGTGTTCTTCGTGGTGAAGTGGCAAAAACTGTAGACGAAGCAGTTGAAGGCGCCAAGAAACTTGGTGGAAGTGTCTGGGTTGTAAAAGCTCAAATCCATGCCGGTGGTAGAGGTAAAGCTGGTGGTGTGAAGCTTGCAAAAAGTTTAGATGAAGTTAAGCAATATGCTTCAGAGATCTTAGGTGCAACATTAGTCACACATCAAACGGGACCAGAAGGTAAGAAAGTTCTAACTCTTCTTATTGAAGAAGGATGTGAAATCGATCACGAGTATTACGCTGGATTAGTTCTAGATCGAGCTACTGGAAAGATTACTTTCATGGCAAGTAGTGAAGGTGGAGTAGAGATCGAAAAGGTCGCTGAAGAAACACCTGAAAAAATAATTAAAGTAGCTGTTGATCCAAGTGCTGGCTTTACTCCTTTTATTGGAAGAAAGCTTGCTTACGGAATTGGTCTTAAAGATAAAGAACAAATTAAGAAAGCTTCTAAGTTCTTTCATGGTCTTTATAATATGTACGTTGAAAAAGATTGTACGATCGCAGAGATCAATCCAATGGTAACAACAAAAGCAGGAGAGGTGATTGCTCTAGATGCTAAGTTGAACTTTGATGACAATGCACTTTTTAGAAATGCAGATGTTGAAGAACTAAGAGACCCAACTGAAGAGTCAGCAAAAGAATTAGAAGCTGCTCAGTATGGACTTAGTTATATTGAACTTGATGGTAATATTGGTTGCCTTGTTAATGGTGCCGGTCTTGCTATGGGGACAATGGATATTATTAAGCTTCACGGTGGTGAACCTGCTAACTTTTTAGATGTAGGGGGCGGAGCAACTAAAGAGACTGTTGAAAAAGCATTCACAATTATTCTTAGTGATCCTAATGTTAAGGCCATCTTAGTTAATATCTTTGGTGGAATTATGAAGTGTGACATTATCGCTGAAGGTGTTATTGCTGCGGCGAAATCACTTGGTGTAAAGGTTCCATTAGTTGTGAGACTTGAAGGAACAAACGTTGCTTTAGGAAAGAAAATATTAAATGAATCAGACCTTGATATTATCGCGGCTGAAGATCTTGCAGATGCAGCGGCTAAAGTTGTAACTGCAGCGAAAGGGGAGGCTTAGTCATGGCAATCCTAGTTGGTAGAGATACAAAATTAATTACTGTTGGATATACTGGTAAACAAGGTACTTTCCATTCACTACAATCTCGAGATTACGGAACTAACTTTGTTGGTGGTGTAACTCCAGGTAAAGGTGGAATGGTTCACGAAGGTTTTCCAGTTTTTAATACTATTGAAGAAGCAAAAGCTAAAACAGAGTGTAATGCGGCGATGATTTTCGTACCACCTCCGTTTGCAGCGGATTCAATTTTAGAATGTATTGATGCAGAAATTCCTTTGATTATTGCTATTACGGAAGGAATTCCTATTACTGATATGATTAAAGTTAAATCAGCTCTTGAAGGTTCTAAGTCGAGATTGATTGGTCCTAACTGTCCAGGAATTATTACTCCAGGTGAGTGTAAAATTGGAATTATGCCAGGACATATTCATATGCCAGGTAAAGTTGGTGTTATTTCGAGATCAGGAACTCTTACTTACGAAGCGGTTTTTCAATTAACTCAAAGAGAGATTGGTCAATCAACTTGTGTTGGTATTGGTGGAGATCCAGTTAATGGAACAAACTTTATTGATATGTTAGAGCTTTTTGAAAAAGATCCTGACACTGAAGCGGTTATTATGATCGGTGAGATTGGTGGATCTGCTGAAACAGATGCTGGTCGTTGGATTAAAAAGAATATGACAAAACCTGTTGTCTCATTTATCGCAGGAGCTTCTGCTCCAGCTGGTAAGAGAATGGGGCATGCTGGTGCTATCATTTCTGGTGGTGACGATACTGCAGAAGCAAAGTTTAAAATTCTTGAAGAGTGTGGCGTAACGATCGCAAGATCACCTGCTGAGCTTGGTGAGAAAATGGCAGAAGTATTAAAAAAATAATTTTTAAAAAGTAATAGGAGAATAAAAATGGAAAAAACATTTAGTATTATTAAGCCAAACGCGGTTTTAGATAACAACATCGGAAATATTATTAGTCGTTTTGAAAAAGAAGGACTTAGAATTGCTGCTTGTAAGTTAACTAACCTTTCAAAAGAGAAAGCTGAAGGTTTCTATATCGAGCATAAAGAAAGACCTTTTTTTGGTGAACTCGTTAACTTCATGACTAGTGGTCCAGTAATGCTTATGGTTCTTGAAGGTGAAAATGCAGTTGATAGAAATAGAGAAATCATGGGAGCAACTAACCCAGCTGAAGCAGCAGAGAATACACTGAGAAAGCTTTATGCTAAGTCACTTGGTGAAAATGCTGTTCACGGTTCTGATTCTCAATCTTCTGCAGAAAGAGAAATTAATTACTTCTTCGACAAGAACGAAATCAGCAACCGTTGGTAACTTTCTACAAGTTGCCATCGCTAACCGAAAGCGAAATCATTCGCTTTCTCTAGCTCTGGTCGACAAGAACGAAATCAGCAACCGTTGGTAACTTTCTACAAGTTGCCATCGCTAACCGAAAGCGAAATCATTCGCTTTCTCTAGCTCTGGTCGACAAGAACGAAATCAGCAACCGTTGGTAACTTTCTACAAGTTGCCATCGCTAACCGAAAGCGAAATCATTCGCTTTCTCTAGCTCTGGTCGACAAGAACGAAATCAGCAACCGTTGGTAAAAATAAACTAGTAGAAAGCTTGTAAAAACCCGCAAGGGTTTTCAGGCTTTTAGAAACATAAGCTGCCGACAAGGCATGGTTACAACCCTCTTTTTAGAGGGTTTTTTTATGTCTTTTAAAACAAATTTTTTTAACTTTACATAATAACAATAACTTGTGAATTCGTATTTACCGAAGTCTCTCTATAAAAACTTCCAATATTATCTCATTAGACTATACTAATATCTATGAAGAAAAATATAACTAAAAGTATAAAAGCAAAAAGTAACAAGACTCCAAAAACTAAGAAGGATTTAGTCAAAAGGCTTAAGAAGCTTGAAAAAAGCACGTCTTATCGGCCACTTGGACATCTTCGTTCTAGTTTTCAAAAAGGCGACTGCCTTTCCGTTTTATAATCTAGAGCTGAGCAATTTAAGTATTGCTATTCGTTCTTAGTAGGTTTTTGCTAATTTGCTATTAATTATCTATGATGATTTCATGATGAAGACCCTCAAAGATATTAACTGGAACCACTTGTACTGCTTTTACGAAGTCGCTAAGGCCCAGTCTCTTAAAAAGGGTGCACAAACTCTCAATGTCGCTTCGTCTACCGTTAGTGCCCAGCTCAAAACACTAGAGAAGAACTTTGATTCAAAGCTATTTATACGATCATCTAAAGGGTTAGGCTTATCTGTTGAAGGTGCTGATCTTTTTGAGAGGGTAAAACTCATCTTTGAAGAAGGTAGTAAGCTACTTGAACACTTCTCGGACGACGAAGTTGGTGGATACCCCGTTTCTATTGGAATTGAAGATAGTGTTTTTCACGATTTATCCGAAGAGTTTGCTTCTCAATATTGGGATACCTATACCGAGTTTGGAACGGTTAATACGGTAAAACAATCAGATCATGAATCTCTCATTGCCAATATTTCTCAAGGTAATATTGATTGGGGTATTACAGTAAGAAAGCCTACTCGTAAGAACCTGGAGTATCGCGAGATAGGGGTTTTTGAAATTGTTTTCTGTTGCTCCCAAAAGCTCTATGACAAATTTAAGAATAAGCAGGATTTGTTATCAAATATCCCTTTTGCTGAAAGTATTTGGGATAAGGCCCTCAATACTCGAGTCTACAAGCATTTGAGAAGAAACGGCATTGTACCTCGAGAAAAAATATATAGTGATCACCTAGGCTTTGTTCAAAAGCTTTGTTCTAGAGGTAGATGTGTCATGTATCTCCCACGTAACCCACTTAAAAAATATCCAAATTTACGAACTTTCCAGTTAGATGAGCCATTAAAAGTGAGTCTATATGCTGTATGGAGAAAGGCCGATAACGAATTACTTTCTATTAAAAAACTTGTGGAATTAATTTCATCAAATATTTCTATAGTGCCAGAACGCTATAAAGATATCGATTTTCAGATAGAAGTTTCGGAAGTGGCCGACGACCTTCTTAAGTAAATTCGCTTTATTCAAATTTACTATATTAATTCTTATAAGTGATGACATTCTTTGTTAAATTGTTTTTTATGAAAAAGCTAATTTACAGTGAGTATTTTGAAAAAGTTAATTTAGAACGAGACCATTTCTGGAAGCAACTTCTAGTAAAAGTCTCTTCTATAAGTTCAAAGTCCAGTGATGTTAAGGGTGTTAATGAAGTGCAGCAAATTATTGCTGAACTATGCTTAAAAATGGGACTTACTACTGAACTTATTAAGAACCAAGTGGAAGAGAGTGGAGATCTATTAATTGCTCAAACGAAGGGTGATTATAGTAAATATATAACCCTGATCTGCCATTCTGATACAGTTTTTGAGTTAAATGCGCAAAGACCAATATATGAAGATAGTGGAAAGCTATTTGGCCCAGGGGTTATTGATGATAAGGGCGGTATGGTTGTTGCTCTAAGGTCGTTGTATATGGCCATGAAACAAAGAGTTGATACCAGTACTGGGATTCGCTTTGTATGTTCCCCTAATGAAGAAACGGGCTCAACTGGTTTTCATAAAATTTTTGATCAATTAAAAAACGATTCAGACTATATCCTTGGTTTTGAGCCTGCAATTGGTGCAGGAGATGTTATTTTAGGACGTAAAGGTAACCGTTGGTATGATATTGAGTTTAAAGGCATTAAAGCACATGCTGGTCGACATCATCAAAATGGTTTAAACGCCTGTTCTGAGCTTTCACAACAATTATCTTATATTCATCAGTTAACTAATTACGAAGTCGGTACGACTGTGAATATCGGAAAGATAGATGGTGGTCAGGCCCATAATGTCGTTAGTGATTGTGCCTCAGCTCAGTTAGACGTACGCTTCAATACTTTTGAAACTAAAGAACATGTGTGTGAGCAGATCGAGGAGTCGTTGAATCAATCAATGGTTGAAAGTATTTGTGGAACAAAGAGTGTCGATGTTTCATTTGAAGTTGTAGATGATTGTCCTCCCTTTAATGGAGTTGAAGAAAGTGAAGAATTATTTCATAAGTTAAAATCGATTTATCAATCAAAATTTAAAAAAGATATAAATTATCATGTGGTTGGTGGAGCCGCGGATATCAATTATTTTAGTTCACCAGGGAAAAAATTAATTGATGGGCTTGGGCCACTTGGAGAAGGCATGCATACAGAGAATGAGTATGTGGACCTAGAGAGTATTAACACACGCTCACTCGCAGTCACGGAGTTAATTCAACAAATACAAAAGGGAGTCATATGAAAATTGAAATTAATAAAGCTAGTTATGAAGACATGTCTGATGTAGCTGAAATCTTAAAGTCATCAGCTCACTGGTATGAAAAGTTTGTAGATGAAAAAGATATGGATCAGCATAATGTTGATGAAGAATGGATTGATGAAAATTATAAAAAAAGAGAATTCTATGTGACAAAAAACAAAGAAGGAAAAAGCATTGGTACAATCTCATTACAAAATTTTGATGATCAGACCACATATTTGGGATATGTTTATTTAGATGTGAACTATGTTGGTAATGGCATTGGCCGCAAACTCATTAGTTTTGCAGAAGAGCTTTCAAGTGAACGTGGTCAAGAAGAGATGATTCTTTTGGCCCACCCGGAAGCAAAATGGGCCACAAAGGCTTATGAAAAATATGGTTTCGAAAAAGTTCATGAAAAAAAGGAAGATGTGATAAGCTATAAGGGAAACCTTCTTGAATCTTATTATGAAGAAGGGTTTCATTTATATAGATATAAACTATAGCGAGACTTAATGGGCGGCCCTAGCAAAATACCGTGTTATTTTCATGAATCTCAGATGGAGTTTCACCCATTATATGAATGGGCCCTTGGTAATAGGATAAAGCATCCTGAGTCTACAAAAAGAGCTGAATCAATCTTTAAAGAACTAAAAAGAAATAAGGATCTTTTTGAGCTTGTTGAACCGCCTAAAATAGCTCTTACCGCTATTAGAGATAGTCATTCTTATCAATTAATTTCACTTTATAACTCAGCTTCATTATAGAAAATCTCCTGAGTACCATTTCCATGATGGAAATCAATGTCAACAATAGCAACCCTTCCCTTCTTTC
>JAONMX010000166.1 GCA_028378565.1 Bacteriovoracaceae bacterium | reverse complement strand
GTAATTTTTGTATCATCAACATTACCTGTTACCGTTTTAGATCGTTTAAAATCAAATCGTTTAATCTGAGGTGCACCTCTTCTTTTATCAAAAGAAGCAATTGTTCCTAGTGGAACAAGGTTTCCTTGATTATCCATAACTTCAACTTTTTTCAGGCTCTCTAAATCCTGTCGATAGTTTTCTTTAAAGCGAACCATGAGGTCAACATCTTTATTATCAAGAGTAACCGTTGAAACAATAGAGCCTGCAATTGTGGCCTTTAGTGTTTCTCCAATTGACTGGATATTTAGTCCAAGTCTATCTGCCAGTGAGTAGTTGATATTGATAAAAATTTCATCATCTCCAAAAACATCATTGGCCTTTAAGTCAGAAATTCCGTCAACTTTTCCGAGCTCTGAAATAACTTTTGAAATGATACCGTCAAGCTCATCAAAAGAGTTCGATCTAAACGTTGCCTCAATATCATTCCCTACAGGTGGCCCATTAATCATTGCTTCAAAAGATGCTTCTCTAATGTAAGATGAAGTTTCAATTGACCTTAGTAGTCTTAACCCTTCTATATGAGATAGATTATCTTTTGCTTCATCAGTAACATAAATAATGAGCATACCAACATTGTTACCGTCTTTTGCTTTTGGATCATTTGGTTGCATCTTACTAGTACCAGCTCTCGCAACAATATGCTTAACATTTTTTCCTAGCACCTCTTCTACTGAAGCTGAGAGTTGCTTTAAGGCACTACTGGTCTCACTAACTTTTGTACCAATAGGCATTTCTATACGACTTACATATATTTCAGTTTGATCAGGAGGAAAGAGAATAAATTTGTTGGCCACTCCCATTAAGAAAATAGATGTGGCAAATAGAGCAATGAAAGCACCACTCATTAAATATCTTCTCTTGATGGTCCATGCCATTAGTTTTTCAAATTTCCTTTGAAACTTTGAAAACCAGTCTGAGTGCTCACCAGCTTTAACTGGTTTCACTTCTCCACCAGCTAAAACTAATCTCATTGGAAGAAAAAAGAAACTTTCAAATAAACTCACAATAAGTGAGATTGTAACCACAACAGGAATGAACTTAATAAACTGTCCCATGATTCCTCTCGTCACAAGCATTGGAAGAAAGGCCGCAATTGTTGTAAAAGCTGTTGCGGTTATTGGTAGCCAGAGAGAGAGGACGGACTTTTTAGCAGCAACTAATGGAGGATCGCCCTCTTCTCTGAGTCTTGTAAAGTTTTCACTAATAACAACACTATTATCTACCAACATACCAAGTGCAATAACTAATGCAAGAATGGTAATTGCATTTAAGTTCATACCAAAACTAGGCATCATTCCGACAGTTCCAAGAATAGCAAGGGGGAGTGAGAGAGAGGCGACAAGTCCAATTCTACCTGGAAGAAAAATAAAGAGAAAAACGACAACAAGAACAAGTCCACTTACAGCATTACTTGTTAAAACATTTAATCTATTTTCAACTTTAGAGCTCTCGTTATTATAAATATGGAATTCGTAATCAGTATATTTACTTTTAAACTTCTCAAGTTTTTTATTAATTTCTTTTACTAGAGCGATGGTGTCGGCGCCACCCTTTTTAGAGGCAATCAGTAGCGTGGCTTCTTTACCATTATGGCGCGAGATAACTTTAATATCTTCTTCAGAGTCTTCAACAAGGGCAATATCTTTTAGTAAAACCTTTTGACCAGAGAAATTTGATCGAATAACCATATTTCGAAGTTCTTCTACATTTTGAACTTTGCCTTCCAGTCTTACGAGCTGTTGAGACTCATCTCCCTTAAGGCTTCCCCCTGGGATGTTTACATTTCGTGTTCTAATCTTTGCAAGAACTTCATTTGCACCAATATGATATTGAACTAATTTTTCTTGGTCGAGACGTATTTGAAATCTTCTTTGAGCAAAACCCGTGAGTCTAGCAGAGTGAACTTTTTTATTATCTTCAAACTCTTCTTTTAGCATATCAGCAATAAGGTCTCTTTTTCTGTCTTGGTTT
>JAONMX010000165.1 GCA_028378565.1 Bacteriovoracaceae bacterium | reverse complement strand
TGGTAAGCATTTTTAGATATGTATTTTCTTTAGAACCAAGAGGTGAAGTTGGAATACCATAGAAAATTTGAGTTTGTTCTCTTTCAAACTCAATGAACTCACTTTTTCCAGTGATGGGAGCGAGTTTTTTCTTGGTTAGCTTTTTTGGAGCTCTTGCTTTGAGTGATTCTAGAATCGGCTCAAGTTGTTCAATAACTTCTTCTAACTCTTTGTCTCCACAGTAGGTAAGAAGGATTTCTCTATTTTTTAAACTAGCAAGATGTTTATCAACAATAGATTTTCGTGAAATCTTTTTTAACGATGTTGGATTACCTTGAATATTCATGGCATAAGGATGTCCATTAAAATGAAGTTGACTAACTTTTTGAAAGCACTGCTTAACAGGATCTTCTTGTTGATTTTCTAGGTTTCGCAAAGTGATTTCTTTTTCGTGTTTAATTCTTTCAGCAGGAAAGTCAGGTTTCATGAGTGTTCCACAGAAGTGATACATAAGTTCATTGAAGTGTTCACTTTGACCATGCATGGTCAGACCGTAGGCATTCTTCCCAGAAAAGCCGGATAAACTTGCGCTTCTGTCTTCTAAAATTTCTTTAAGTTTTCTATATGGTATTTTGCTGTGTCCTTTGGAAAGGACGCCGCTTAAGACCTGATATATTCCATTATCTTTTGCGGTTTCTTCCGTTATTCCACCTTTAATATAGGCATGAGTAACAAATGTAGGGTTCATTGTATTTTGACGATAAAGAAGTTTTACTCCATTTTTAATAGTGTAGCACTTAACTTGTGGATCAAATTTAGAACTAATAAATTTATATTTCGATTTACTAGGAGCGAGTACAGATTTTTGTAATTGAGAAAGCTTCTTTTGAAAGGCTTGAATATCTTTTTTAGCAGGCTCTAGCTTTATACCTTTAGGCAACTGAAGACTAAGATGGGTTGGCTTAGCAAAGATACCTCTTAAGCCATTTTCAACTTTTGCTCGTGTTGCTTTTTTAATAGTATCGATAAAAACTTCTTCTCCGTTGATATCACCAGTTTGTGCAAACGAGTGACCGAGACTAAAAGAGAAAGATTCTAGAGATTCCATATCGTAAACTTTAGAAGCAATATATTGATTTTTAATTTTAGAAAGTTCTTCATCAGAAAATCCTTCTTTGATAGCATCGTTTATAATTTTATGGACTCTTGCGAGGACCTTCTTTAGGTCTTTTGGAGGAAAGATCACCCTTAGAAAGTGAACACCACCATTATTCATAAACATTGTAGAAGCAGCACAACTGTTAGCTAAGCTATCTTGTGCAACCATGCTTTGATAAAGACGAGAAGATTCACCATGGCCTAAACAGTTAAGCGCAAGATCCTCTTCAACGGCAGTAGGTGACTTAAACTCAGGTGCTTGTATGCACATGGTAAGCTGGGCCATTCTTACATCTTTATTATGCACCTCAAGGGTAGACTTATTTTTAAGTTTGAACTTCGGAAATTTAGACTCTGGTCCTTCAGGTAGTTTGAAAGATTCGATAGAGTTTACAATTTTTTCTTTTTGAGAAAGGTCACCGGATACAACGAAAAGAGCGTTTGAAAGATTGTAATAATTTTTTCTGAACTCTTTAAGCTGATCTTGTGTAAAGTTTTTAATGGTTTCTTCTCTTCCAAGAATTGGGTGAGCGTATCCTCCTGTGAATGAGGCCTTTTGCAATTTGTGAAAACTGAATTGTCCTGGATTATCAATAGATCTTCTATACTCTTCAAAAACCACATCTCGTTCTGGAAGAAGGTCATCTAGCTTAAACTGTGGGTTTGAAACCATATCTAATAAGATTTCAGTTGTATCTAAAAGATGGTTGTTTGGCGTATTAATGTAATAACAAGTGTAATCAAAAGAAGTGAAGGCGTTTATTTCACCGCCGAAAGACTCAACTTCATGGGCGATAGCAGCTCCTGGTCTTTTTGGGGTCCCTTTAAAAAACATATGCTCAAGAAAGTGAGCAATTCCTTCGTTTGATTTTTCTTCTAACGCACTCCCTGCACGAAACCAAATTT
>JAONMX010000164.1 GCA_028378565.1 Bacteriovoracaceae bacterium | reverse complement strand
CCGCGTGTCCGCCCATGCGATATTCAAAAACTGGATTCCGCCAACACATTGCAGGTGCACACTCGCTACGCTCATTTACGCTTCTGCAAATGTGTTACGGTAAAGCGACCGTCAAAATGCTGGGCATTTTGTCCGCGTCGCAAGTGGCAAATTGTCTCTATCCCCAGTTTTCCACCACCTAGAGTGCCTCTGGATGGCCTATCTTTCCATATTTCTTGGCACACCTGTTGCAATTATAATAGGAAAAGGCTTGATCAAGGATGATTAAGTGAAATAGTCGGCTTTGTGGGGTCGATGTATCAAGGATGAGCTATGGGTGTGATGACAAGGATTGTCTCTGCATTTTTTATTATCTCTATATTTAGCGTTTCATTTGCTGGTCAAAGAAATATGGATGTTAAAAGAAAACGCTATATCCCAAAAGTTAAGAAGTTCATCGTTCATAAAAAGAAAGCAAATTCTTTTTCACGAGCTTCACATTCCTTAAATTCTAAAAAACAAAAATTTTCTGTAAAGAGTTCTGTTGTTTCAGACTTTAAAGCACAAATGAATAATGATCCTGAAGTATTATTTGTTGAAGAAGATATTATCATGAACGCAGCTTTCGAACCTGGTGATGATGGTACAGATGAAGATCCTTACTACCAATATCAATGGCATTATAATGGTGTTAACGGAATTGACATGGCCGCAACATGGGATATCACTAAAGGTAAATCAAATGTTGTCATAGCTGTTTTAGACACAGGTGTTACTAATCATTCTGATTTTCAAGGAAGGTTCTTACTTGGTGCTGATTTAGTTTCTGATAATGATTTTAGTAATGACGGAGACGGAAGAGACAGTGATCCAAGTGATCCAGGTGATTGGATTGAGAGTGGAGATGTTTGCTATCAAGGAAATTTTAGCTCGTCTTCATGGCATGGAACACATGTGGCTGGAACAATTGCTGCCAATAGTGGAAATGGTGTTGGTGCTACTGGAATAAATTTCAATTCAAAAATATTACCTGTAAGAGTTTTAGGAAAGTGTGGTGGTTACTTAAGTGATATCGCTGACGGTGTTAGATGGGCGGTTGGTGAATCAGTAAACGGATTGCCAATAAATCAAAATCCAGCTCACGTTATTAATTTAAGTTTAGGTGGCTTTGGTTCTTGTGGACCTACTATGCAAAGTGCAATTGATGTTGCCCGAGCAAAAGGTGCAGTTGTTGTGGTTGCTGCCGGAAATGATGGGAATAATTTAGATATTAATTCTTATACTCCTGCTAATTGCCAAGGTGTGATTACAGTTGGGGCAGGAACGAAGTCTGGCTCCATGGCCTATTATTCAAATTACGGTGAAGCAGTTGACGTAACTGCTCCAGGTGGAGACTCATGGGGAAAGGTTGTTAGCTTATCTAACTCTGGAACTACCACTCCTAATTCAGATGATGTGAAAGGAATGTCTGGAACTTCTATGGCCGCACCACATGTGGCGGGTGTCGCTTCCTTAATATTTTCTGTAAATCCAGATTTATATCCAGCTCAAGTTGAGGCCATTATTAAAGAAAGCTCAAGGGCCTTTAGTTGTAGTGGTGGTTGTGGAGATGGTTGGTTAAATGCTTTAGAAGCTGTCATTTTGGCCCAAGATACGATACCTGACCCAGACTTTGTAAGAAACGAGCCTGTAACAAAAGCTCCAAGTGCTCCAGCTCCTGTTATTTTAGAGACTCAAGATTCAGGTGGTGGAATGTGTGGGAGTGTTGATATGAGTGGAGGCAATGGTGCAGGTGGTCCAGGCGGCGGTTTCCCAGCAAGTATTTTAATAGGCTTAGTTATGGGATTCCTATCACTTAGACCTTCAAAGAGTAGAAAAGCTTAAATTTCATTTCCAAAAGAATAGATAAGTCGTTATAAAAGTCTACCCACAAACAGGAGTAAACTTTGAAAACGACTTTATCATTTTTGTTTGCCGTTTTATGCCTAAATCTATCTGCTAACTGCCAAGTTAGTGTTAACGACTCATTTAATAATTATGAAAATGGTCAGCCTCAATTTGAAATTACTAAAATTG
>JAONMX010000163.1 GCA_028378565.1 Bacteriovoracaceae bacterium | reverse complement strand
AAGATAAAGAGGTCATACTCTGCAGTGATTGAGAGTACCGATTCTACTTCTTTGTCCGAACGTACAATCTCATAAGCCGTTCTCGTTTTAATTGACTCGGAGAATTTTTGAAGTTTCTTCTGGATTGTTTCAACTCTGACTTCATCCGTATCTTTAGTTATAACTTTAATAATTGTGATGTCAGCAGTATTCACTTGGGCCAGATGATCGGCAGTATCAAGAGCAATATAGTCATTCTCATTTCGTCTGATCACCACTAAGATTTTTCTGATATAGCGTACACCAGAGTCTCGAAAAATGGCGAGGTTACAGCTTAGATGCCCTTTCAACCAACCAATTGGGTTATGGAAGGTGAATGCATTGGCAGACTTTCCACGCCACTCAATCATCAGCCACTGACAGTGAAGACGTTGAGAAATATGATGAATCGTTTTTGCAAGGTCGTGGGAGACAACAGGGTCAAATGAAATAGGCTCACCTTTTTCAATGGCCATGGCCACAACTCTTCGTCTTAAACTTCGAAGTTCTGCTGGCTCATCCATCATATCATCGAGATCTGTTTGCTCTGGAACTTCTGTTATGTGAGCAACTTCTAAATTACCATGCTCCGCGAGAGCAATTCCCATCTCAATAAGCATTTCAGGTGATCTTTCTTTACCAAAGAGTGAGACAACAACTTTTGCATCTTGAGAAAGATCCATGTTCTCAATTTTAGACCTTGATACAACCTGTGGAGATTCATCAATAAGATCACTCCTTTTTCCTCTTATACCAATAACACCCTTACGGTCAGTTTTTCTTCTGGCGTAAAGTAGGTAGAGAAGGACTCCAGGAATAACAATGGAAAGAATGGCGTTCATTAATAAATCTAAACCCATTCCAATGAGTAGAGAGACGGTAAAAATGATTCCTAATATTTGTACGTACGGATAGAAATGACTTTTATAGCTAGGTTTATACCATTGGACTCTGGTTTCTCTTAGAACAATGACTGTGACATTAACTCCAAAGAACATCATGAGCATAAAAGCTGATGCAAATTTTGCAATTTTCGTAACATCTAAATAGAGAAGAGAAACGGCAACAAGTAAGCCACTTGCAATAATAGAGGGGACAGGAGTTAAAAATTTATTATGAATTTTACAAAAGATTGATGGAATTAATTTATCTCTACCCATGGCGAAAGGAAATCTACTGGCAGCTAGTATACCAGCATTTGCCATGGAACTCATGGTGACAATAGCAACGACGGCAGTGATATTACCTGCAATATTACCTTCTGCTTTTTGTGCCATATAATAAATCGGCTTTAAATTATTAGCTAAAAATTCAGCAGAAAAGAGTCCTGAAAGTATAAAGGTAACTCCAGCATAGACGATAGAGACAATTAAAAGGGAGATAAGGATTCCTCTTGGTAAATTCTTTTCAGGGTCCTTAATTTCTTCCGCTATGGCGGCTACTTTTGTTACACCAGCATAGGAAACAAAAACCAAAGCCGTTGCAGAGATGAGTCCTTCTGATCCATGAGGAAAGAGAGGAGTCATATAGTTAAAATCAAATTGAAAAATACCACCAACTGAAATCACAGCAAGGCATGTAATACATGTGATAACCACAGCAATGAGCAAGGAAGAAACTTTACCTACACCAAGAATATTCATAACAACAATAAAAGTAAGAATTCCAAGGGAGGTAGGAACGAGCTGAACTGAAGGGGCAAGAATTTTTAAATAGGCCCCAAATCCAACTAAAGCAAAAGATGCCTTCAGTAACAGACTAAGCCAAAGACCTAGACCAGCAACAGTTCCAACTAGAGGGCCAAAGCTTCTTTCAAGGTAAACATAAGTTCCACCAGATGATGGCATGGCAGAGGCAAGCTCTGATTTACTTAAAGCCGCTGGTAGTACTGCTATGGCCGCCAATAGGTAAGCAAGCCAAACTGAAGGTCCGGTAATGGTGATGGCAATTCCAGGAAGAACGAAGATCCCACTTCCGAGCATGGAAGAGATACTTATGGCGATAATGGCCCCTAAGCCTAGTCGTCTTTCTAGTTTTTTCACTCTGTGTCAACCTAA
>JAONMX010000162.1 GCA_028378565.1 Bacteriovoracaceae bacterium | reverse complement strand
CCTGGTGCTAAAAAAGCTGGGGCAGTTAAACCAGCGGGAAGACAAAATATGAATAAAAACAGTGGTAGTAGTAGGCGATCACCAAGAAGAAAGAAAAAGCCTAGTAAGGCTTAATGCTTTATTTGGAATTTAGGCGAAAAAAAAGCCGAGTGGGTTAACTCGGCTTAGTTATGCTTCACTCCGAAGAGTTAGGCACAAATGGAACTTATCCTTTTCTTTTTTAAATTACAAGCTTTTTAATAGTCTATTTGCTCTTCTTTCATACTTTGTCTTGTCATCTAGACGATCAATAGCACCGGCTAATTGCCTTAGAGAGGCTGCACCAGTGTATTCTCCTAGATATTTACCTTCTTTAAAAATATAAGTTACAGGATAGCCTTTCACTCCAAGGGACATGGCAAACTCATCAGATACTTCGATAGTATTTAGAGTTACTTCTCGGTTAAAGATTTTTCCAATAAACGTAAGGGCGTTTAGGGCCTCATCAGTGTTTATAACATCTTCATAGAAGCTGTAGAGCTTACATGGGCCACATTCCCAATAAGGATTTAAAACAACAATATCAATATCAATATCATCAGATGCACTAAGTTTCTCAATTGCTTCTTTATTTGTATTTTTAGTAGTGATTTCAATAGCATAACTGCTAGATAGTGTGATCATTGCTAAAAATAAAATCTTCCAACTCTTCATATAACCCCCAAAAATTAATTAGATACTTATTAACAAGTTATAAACAAATTGTTTATGGTGGATGTAATTTATTCATGAAAGGAAAGACTATGAGATATCTACACACAATGGTGAGAGTTAAGAATTTAGATGAAAGTTTAGACTTCCTTATTTTTTTAGTGGCACCTGATGACGTAGAGTTAGCAAAAGAGCGTAGGGCACCAATGGTAGAGCTCACTTACAATTGGCCTAATGAAGATGGCACAACTGAGGATTATACTGGCGGAAGAAATTTTGGACATCTTGCTTATAGAGTTTCAAATATCTATGAAACTTGTGAAAAGTTAATGAATAGTGGTGTTGAAATATTAAGACCACCAAGAGACGGGTATATGGCCTTTATTAAATCTCCTGATGGAATCTCAATTGAGTTACTCCAAGAAGGTGATAGCCTCACTCCTCAAGAGCCGTGGAGCTCCATGGTAAACAAAGGTTCTTGGTAATTCCCATTGATTCTTTCCTATAGTATGTAGGGTAAATGGAAATTAAAAATAACAAATTACTAATATTAATTTTAGGGCTGCTAACAGCATTTGGGCCTATCTCAATTGATTTATATCTGCCCGGTTTTATTGAAATGGCAGAGGATCTGAAGGTACCTGTTTCTAGTATTCAGTATACTCTTTCTTCTTTCTTTATTGGTCTTTCAATTGGCCAGCTAATCTATGGTCCTATTTCTGATCGTATTGGAAGAAAGAAGCCGCTTCTTTTTGGAATTGCTCTTTTTATTATCACTTCCTTTCTCATTGCCGTTGTTAAAGATCTTAATTCTTTTGTGGCCCTTCGTTTTGTTCAAGCTCTCGGTTCTTGTGTTGGTATGGTCATTACGAGAGCGATTATTAGGGACTCATTTCGTACTAAAGATATAGCAAAAGTTTTCTCTCTCATTATTCTCATCATGGGAGTGACTCCTATTTTTGCACCCATTATTGGAAGTCAAATTCTAGTATTCTTTAATTGGAGAGTGATGTTTGTGCTTCTTGGATCATTTGGAATACTCGCTTTTTTGGCCAGTGCCCTTTTTATCAAAGAGACTTTAGTTGAGCCTGTGGTCTATAGAAAAAGCTTTCAAAATTATATAAATCTATTCTCTGATAAGTCATTTATTATTGCTTCACTGGTAACGGGTACGGCCATGGCCGCTATGTTTAGCTACATATCAAGTTCTTCCTTTGTTTTCTTAGAACTACTTGGTGCAACTAAAAATCAATATCCACTATTTTTTGGTCTCAATGCCATGGGATTTATCATTTTATCTCAGGTAAATATCAAGCTATTAAATCATTATTCAATAGATCAGATTTTAAAAGTGGCAATGGGCCTTTTCTTTTTCTATTCTTTGCT
>JAONMX010000161.1 GCA_028378565.1 Bacteriovoracaceae bacterium | reverse complement strand
ATGACATTACCAATGAAGTCGGCACGATGCTTATGTTGCCGAACAATATCGTCTTCGCTAAACATTAAGTTTCATCTCCCAACATTCCACCTTCTCCAACGTTCCAAATTTTATCAAGAACTGAAAAGAAAAAAGGACTCAAAATTGAGATGATGATACTCTCCGGTAAAAATCTCCAAAACTTCTCGATAACATAATCAAAGCTTCCGAATTTTAAATAGAAAAGACCGGATATAATAATGAACCAAACTGTTTGAAAAATTTGAGTTACAATTATCGTAAAGCCTGCACTACTAAAGTGAAGAAGATCTTTTAAATAACCAATAAGAATACAAATTAAAATCCCTGCAACAGTTCCCATCTCCCAGCCTTCAATACTAAAGAAGCTATGGAAGTACTGCGTTCCCAAGATCATCAAAGCGAGCGCAGGGGAATTTACTTTAAAACCAAGAAATAAAATAATGAGAATATTAAAAGGGATTCTTATAGACTCAACACCCAAGAGCGGTAATAGAGCTGTGGATATAATCTCTAAAACAAAGAGGATGAGCAGTGTTACGAAGAAGGAAGTGGCATTGCCTTTAATTTCTGGCTTCATTTTCGTGCTCCTTCTGAACCTTCATCCATTGTATCGAGTGCTTTCCATTGTTTCTGTCTTTGAATATTCTTTGTTCCAATAAGCACTGCCACTTCTTCTAGTCGCCCGAAGTCTACAGCAGGAAAGATTTCTACGTACTGAGTAATACCATAACTCTCTCTTTCAATTCTCGAAACAGTCCCAATCTTAATTCCCTTTGGATAGATATTTCCCAAGCCCGATGTAATAACCAAATCATTTAGAATGATTGGCTCTGTACGACTAACATATTTCATAATTGATCTTTCTTGCGAATAACCTTCGACAATACCGTGAGTTCTCACCCTTTGAATAATCCCATCTATTCTATTATTTGGATCGAGAACGGTAAGGACATCCGCAAAGTCGTTTGTCAGCCTAAACACATAACCAACAAGTCCTTCAGCCGTTATTACAGGAGCCTGAAGCTTTATCCCCTGCTTTAGCCCTTTATTTATTCTAATAACCTTAAAGTCACTATTTGAGTCCCAAGCAACTACCTGAGCAAGAACTTGTTTATACGGAAGAGACTCACCGAACTCAAGGAAGTTTTTTAAACGCTCATTTTCCCTTATCACTTCATCAAGCTCAAACAATTGACCTTTCAGGTCGGCGATTGTCTTCTGATACATGATATTTTTCTTACTTGCGTCAACATTTGCAACGTAGTTTACAAAGAAACCTGTGATATTGCTGTTGATCGTCGTAACACTTTTCTGTATTGGAGCGACAATATCGATAACAACATTTTCAAAAAAACTTGTTTTTTTGATGGTCATATCTTTACTAGCAAATCTTATTAATGCGAAAAGCAAAACGACGATGTTCAGTATTAATCGTGTTCTCTTCTTATTATCGTTTACAAGAATACTCACTCAACCTTCCTAATTGACTAGATGTTCCAAATTGAACCAACCACACTTTACCTTTGATAAGATGTGAATGATAATCTTTAAGCTTAATTTTAGTCTAAGATTACTGTATTTGTGAAATAAAAGGATAAAAGTCATGTCAGGAAATTTTCAGAAAAAAACTTCAAATGTGTTCGTTACTCTCTTTATTGGATTAATTGTCGTGAGTTTCATGTTTACCGGCTACGAATCTATGAGAGGAACACCAGATACCATCGCTAAAGTAGGTAGTACACCTATTAAGTTTAGAGAGTACCAGCAAGAGTATGAAAGACAGATGGGCTTTTACAAAAGAATCTTTGGCGGAAAGGATCTAACCAAAGAACAAATCAGACAATTTAGAATTAAGGATAATACAATCAACTCTTTGGTAGAAAAGAAGATCTTATTAAATCTTGCAGATGACCTTGATGTTGTTCCTGGTAACGAAAGAATTAAGGCAGAAATTAAAAACCTTCCTTACTTCAAAACCAATGACCAATTCGACATTAATAAGTACAAGGCAATTCTTGCAGCTAATAGTCTTACTCCGAAGGATTTTGAAGAAGATATCA
>JAONMX010000160.1 GCA_028378565.1 Bacteriovoracaceae bacterium | reverse complement strand
ATAAACTCCACCATCCGCCAATACCTGAGTAATAAATGGTGTACCTACACATTTCTTATAATTTCGATTGCAGTCTTTTGTAAAATTCTTCCATCTCACAATGACTTTAAAGTTTTCATCCTGTAACTTCTCAGCTTCTTCAAATAAATCCAATGACTGTTTATAAAGATCCTCTGGAACATCATATTCATTTTCGGGATGCTTACTAAACCTTTTGACAACATAATAATCAACTCCAATATTTTTCGCGAGCTTAGCTGTCTCTAAAACATCTCTATAATTTTCATTAATAAATATCTGTTGAATACCTAATGTTACTTTTAAATTATTATCTTTCTTAATCTTGACTGCTCTCTCAACGTTTCGAATAGCTCTTTCAAAATCATTTTTCCCACCAAGATGAATCCTATCGTAAAGAGCTTTATTAGAGGCTTGAAATGTGAATCTTGCCCAAGTTAAGTGTGGCAAAATCCTTTTTGACATATCCTCTGTTAAAAGCACGGCATTTGAATTAATGGCCATATCAACACCAAGCCTTCCAGCTTCCTCAATCATAGGAATTATACCAGGGTTAGCTGTTGGCTCTCCCTCTCCTGCAAGGAGTACACTTTTCACGCCAATCTTTGCAAAGCTCCTAACCATGTCGATCATTATTTTTTCATCTAAACTTTTTGTCTTATGTCCAAGATAATCGACATAGCAAAGATTGCATCTTTGATTACAGCCACTGCTTGGAGATACTTCTACATGTAATGGTGCAATTCGCTTTCCCTTTTCCCAATCAGATACTCTATCTAGGTGATGAATTAATTTTGAACCATCTAAAAATAGCTTTGACATCAGTTATCCTTATATATAGTTGACGTGTTGGGGTGGATTTTTCAATTCCCACAAAAAAGAATTTACGGAGTCTGGTCGGCAGTAAGGCATACATTTCGACACATCTAAACTATTCTGAATATAATCCATAACTTTTTGGCATCTTTCACTTTTCCACATTTCATCAAATGATTGATTAAGTACGTTTCCGTAACAATGCCTTTTCTCACCAATGTAAGGACCACAAGAGTAAACACCTCCTCTCGCATCGATCTCTATCATAAACCTTCCCGATAGACATTTTTTATAAGGACGAGAAAAATTCTCACTTTTAAAATTATTTTCTCTTAACAAGAAACTAAAGTTATCATCACTATACCGTTCAAGCTTTAACAAATTCTCAATAATTAAGTTTTTATTTTTTATCTCTGAATTAAATTCTGTTCCAGGGTGTTTTAAAAATGGCTTAACTGAAAAGTAATCCACACCTATTTTTTTCAACAATTTGCAAAGGTCTTCAATATCATCTTTGTTCTCTTCTAGTAAAACACATTGAACTCCTATAACAATTTCTGAACCTAATTCCCTTTTCTTCTCCACAAGTTTAACTATATTATCAATAACACGGTCAAAGTCCTTCTCTCTAGTACCATGTACTTTTGAATATGAATTCCTTCCACCATTCACGCTAATTCGAATCCAGTCTAGCGATTTTACCAAGGTTTCAGATTTCTCAGGTGTCATCTGTATACCATTAGTGTTCATTGAAATATCAATTCCACTATTTCTAGTATAAGCAATCATTTCGATGGCCCCTTTATTTAAAAGAGGCTCTCCGTCACCAGCAAAAAAGATCGATTTAACTCCTAGCTTTTTCCATTCATCGACTAAGCTAAAATAACGATCTTTAGGAAAATATATCGGCTCAAACTTCTTATAATGATAAACACAAAAATTACATGTATGATTACATAAACTAGATGGGCTAAATGCTATATAGATTGGATAAATCAATTCCCCATTATTCCATTTAGTTACATGATCTAAGTGCTTTAGCATTTTATTACCATCTAACTGTAATTTAATGAGTAAGTTATTATCCTTTGTCATGTTTAATCAATTTCGATAAGACTTGCTTTCTTCAAATCCGCTAATAACTTTGCTACATCATTTAGATATATTTCTTCTTTCACATCATACGTTTCTAAAATTTCACTTGAAACATCATAAAGTGACTTACCGGACTCTAATGCTTTATAAACTTCGGAAGAGA
>JAONMX010000016.1 GCA_028378565.1 Bacteriovoracaceae bacterium | reverse complement strand
TAGTGGTGTTAGAGAAGCAATGCTTGCAGAAAGCTTAAGAAAAATTCCAACTCAGTTTGTAAATCCAAAAGAAAGCGATTTAGTAAACAATAGAGTTTCTGATCTTTCTAGAAACGCTGATGACTTCAAAGCTCCTAAGGATAGTGACTCTAGTTCATCTAGAACTGTTAATAAATAAATCAAAAAGTATTACAACTTAAATGACCGGTCATATAATGATATAGGTCATTTAAGTTCTTCACATAGAGAGATAATCTTGAACGGTATTTATGAGTAATTCTATTAACCCTTGGACATTTCTTGCAGGTCTTGGACTTTTCCTCTTTGCAATCTCTCTGGTTGAGGACTCTTTAAAGGACCTTGCAGGAAGACCATTTAAGAGAATTTTAAAAAAACACACGAATAACAGCTTCAAGTCCATTTTAGTGGGTATACTTTCTACTGCGGTACTTCAAAGTAGTTCTGCCGTTACCCTCATTTTACTAGCTTTTGTTGGCAGTGGTGTTATTCAATTCTCTAATGCTCTTGGAATAATTATTGGTGCTAACCTTGGTACCACTTTCACCGGTTGGATAGTTTCAACATTTGGTTTTAAGTTTGATATTAAAACTTTTATATTCCCCATCATTGCACTTGGCTCCCTTACCATCGTCTTTTTAAAGACGAAGAAGCTTTTTCACACCATTGGATCGCTACTCTTAGGTTTTGGCCTGCTCTTCTTTGGACTTTCTCTAATGAAAGAAAGTGTTGCCAATTTTCAGCAAACCTTTGACCCAACTCTTCTAAAGGGTGGTGGTTACTTAATCTATGCATTAGGTGGATTTCTCTTCACTGCCATTATACAGTCAAGTTCAGCAACCATGGTCATTACTCTAACAGCTCTTCATGCTGGGCTTCTTACATTAGAATCAAGTGCTGCCCTCGTTGTTGGAGCAGACTTAGGGACAACGATAACAGTTGTTTTAGGAGCAATAAAAGGAAGTGCCGCCAAGAAAAGAGTTGCTGCTGCTCATTTTTTATTTAATATCATTGTGGATAGTATTGCCTTAATCTTCCTACCCTTACTGCTCACTTTGTGTTTAAAAATTACAGGGGCAGACAGCCCTACTTACACCCTTGTCTTATTTCATAGTTTTTTTAATTTAATTGGTATTTTTATCTTTCTCCCATTTCTTAAAAAGTTTGCTAATTTTCTTGAAAAGAAAATCGGTAATGATGAACAGGTAGAAATGTTCAGCGACATCGACCCTATTCATCTTGATACAGCCCTAGAAGCCCTATCCATTGAAGCAAAGAAACAGCTCAATCGTTCAATTCTTTTTAATCTTTCTAATATCGGCCAAGAAGATACAAAACATACCTTCAAAAGGTTTTCAACAAACGACTATTCTTTAAATTATGAAAAAATAAAAGACTATGAAGCCGTAATAACGAGCTATGCGCTTAAAGTACAAAGTGAAGCCCTAAGCCCTGAGCAATCTGAACTTTTAAAGAGAATTCTCTCAGGAGTTAGAAACTGCTCAATGGCCGCAAAAAGTATCAAGGATATACAACACAATCTAGATTTTTTTAAAAGGTCTTCAAATGACCATACATATAATACCTATCAAATGATTATTGGAAATTTTAAAGACATCAATTTAGAGCTTAAAAATATTCTTAATAATAAAGACGATGCCAACCTTTTTGAAAAACTTGCTTCAAACCTTTCTCTATCTGAAAGAGGATACCAAAGTTTTATACAAAAAATGCATGATATGATTAGAGAAGATGTCATCCCTCTACATGATATTCCAATACTTTTTAATTCCAATCGAGAAGTTTTTAATTCAAGCCACTTACTAATCCTCGCCATTGGGGAAATATGTTTAAACTCGCAACAAGCAGAAGACTTGTCGAGACTCCCTAAAGGTTTTTAGTCAAAAAAACAGCCCAATTAAGTGATATAAATCAATATTATTCCTTCTTAACACCATATTAATTCAGACCCTTGAAAGGAATAATATTAAAATAATAAATAAAGGAAGGTATATGAGTAATATAAATGTTAAGCAAATTAAAGAAACTCTCGAAAAAGAAAAGGCATCACTTATTAATCAATTAGATGCTCTCAAAAATGACAAAACAAGAAAGGGTGGAGCTATTTCTGCAGATTGGCCAGATCAGGCTCAAGAAGTTGAAAATGATGAGGTAGTAGATCAGCTGGAAACCCTTGAGCTTAATAAATTAAAGGACGTTGAAGCGGCACTTACTCGAATTGAGAATGGTAGTTATGGTAGCTGTGCCGTTTGTCAGAATGAAATTTCGGAAGCAAGAATTCGAGCAGTTCCTTTTGCTACAAAGTGTATCAATTGTAGTTAAGAAAGAGATTCTGAAACTCACAGCTCAACTGTCCAATATATTTACACCCATATAAATAGTACATTAATTATGTAATCTCTTTCTAACTATGGGAAAATACAACTCATTTATGTACTAACAACGTTATGTTACAAGCTGTTACTGTTGTGCCATTCCATCGTTCTGTAAGATATAAAAAATAATACTTAAAAAAGGTTAATCCCATGATTCGTGCATTATCTATTTTCTTACTACTTGCGATAACATCATCATCTTTATTTTCCTCAGAACCTGATTACTCTGATGACATTGAAAGGATCCTCTCTTTAGAATATCAAATGGGAAAATGGGGTTAGTGTATGATGAAGATAGCTTGTTTGATATTGAATCCCAAGTCGGTTACGAGCTTATAAAAGAGGATATTTCAACTGAACATAATCAGGAAAGAAGTATTTTTATACCATTTCATTTGGATAGCGGTGATATTGTTAAAGCATCTGCAGCGGCAGGAGCTGCGATAGTCCTCTTTAGTTCCGATGAAGCTATTACAAAATTTGCATTAGAACATAAGACTGAAAGAACACAAGTGATTGCTGATATTGGTGAAAGGTTTGGAGCAGGTGTTGATGCTGCTGCTTTAGCTGGTGGAGCTTATGTCATTGGTGTTGTGGTTAAAAATGATAAAATTAAATCTATTAGCTATATGGCCATGAAATCTATGATCCTTCCTGGGCTAGTTACTCGTGCCATAAAAACAACATTAAGAAGAAAAAGACCTAAAAGTGATGAGGGTGCTCATTCCTGGGGTGGAACACTTAGAGATCACTCCTTTCCTTCTGGACACACTACTCTTGCTTTCTCTATTGGAACTTTCATTGCAGAAAGTACAAAAGGATATAGTAAAACTTTACCGGTCCTAGCTTATGCTGCCAGTACAATAGCCGGAGTTTCTCGTGTGCATGATGAAGCTCACTGGGCCAGTGATGTTCTAATTGGTGCTCTCATCGGTCACTTAGTTACAAAGAATGTTATGAGAAAAACACCTACTAAAAGTGGATTTCGCTTAAATACATTCATGAACAATAATGGACAAATGTTGATTGGTCTTCGATATCACCATAAGGAGCCAAAGAAAATTAGTGACTGTAATAAAACAAGTAATCCTGTAAGAGCTTGTTTACGTGAGGCTTTTAATTTACCAATGGAATAGTTTCAAAAACTATATACGATTATTTATTATTAAGGAAAGAGTCTATTTTCTGCTTTTTCTTTTTAAGATATTCATACACTTCAGGAATATCTATGTAGCTTCCTGTTTGAAAGGTTCGATCAGGTTTCATCAAAGTAATTCGATTACTTAACTCTGTGGCCTCTTCTATTGAGTGAGTGACCAGCAATGTTGTGAGCTTTAGCGAAGTAGAAATTTCTTTTATCTCACAGCGAAGCTCTTCTCTTAGTTCTTGGTCTAAACTAGAAAAAGGTTCATCTAAAAGAAGTAGTTTCGGTTTTGTAGCCAAGGTTCTAGCAATGGCAACTCTTTGCTGTTCCCCACCAGAAAGTTCACTTGGATACTTATGCCTTTTATCTTCTAACTTAATTAATGAAAGATACTTTTCAATTTCATCCCCCTTCATAGCGTATTTAATATTCTCTTCTACATTCATATGAGGAAAGAGACAGTTTTCTTGAAATACAATACCGATCTCTCGCAACTCACTAACCACACCATCCATTGAGATACCATTAATTGTAATACTTCCCGACTCTGGACTTAAGAAACCGGCAATAAGATGCAAAATAGTAGACTTGCCGCAACCACTTTTTCCAAGAAGAGAATGAAACTCACTCTCCTCAAGATTAAGCTTAAAGTTTTCCAATACTTTTTCGCTATCATATTGAAAGCTTAAATTTTCTATTTTTAAGTAGCTCATTTTTTATTTATAACCTTTTCACTAATATAAAGAGAAACTGCACCTAATAGTATAAGAAAAAGAGCACTTATTGAAGCTCTCTCCCACTCCCCTTCTGATGTAAGTTCATACACTCTTGTGGCCAAGGTATTGACCCCAAAGGGCCTCAAAATCAAGGTAATCGGCATCTCTTTAAAGACCTCAATTAAGACGAGGACAAAAGAAGAGAAAAGTACTGGTCTTAATATTGGCAACTGAATTTTAAAAAATGTAAATGAGGAACTCTTTCCTAAAGACAATGAAGACCAATCCATTTTCTTAGAAATACTGGACATTCCTCTCATCATCAACTCTGAAGAAACTGAATAGAATTTTATAAGGTAGGCCAATAGTAATGCGAAAAAAGCAAAGTACCCTGAGTAACTGACTTCAAAAATAGAAAAGAAGGCCATGATGGAAATGGCAACAATACTTCCAGGAATGGCATAGCCCAGTTTCGTAATAGGAAGAATAGATTTTTCCCTACTACTAAACCTATATCTTTGAAGATAAAGAAAAACGAGTCCGATACTATTAATTAAAAAAGCAACAGCACTACCAATGAAAAGAGTTTGTACGATAAGTAGTAAGTAGTCACTATCTAATTCGATACCAATTGCATGCATTGACCATATTAATAATTGAGAGACAGGAAAGATAACGGCCACTAAAGTATAGAAAAAGATTAACAAAAATACGAACTTCTTACTAATCCCTTTCAAATTGAGCAAGACAATACTCTCTTGAACTTTTGACTTACCCTCTCTAACTCTAAATTTATACTGGCTAATCATATAGAGGATAAGAGCAAAAAGTGTCGGAAATAAACTCAACCGAACTGCCGTATTTATTGAAAAAAGACTAATCCATGCGTGATAAATAGCAGTTGAGAAAGTTTCATAGTTAAAAACAGAAACACCACCAAAATCACAGATAACTTCTAAACAAACAAGTATCGCTCCTGAAAATAACCATGGAAGGGCCTGAGGCAATACGATAGTTCTCGTAATTTGACGTGGAGTTTTTCCTAATGATCTTGCACTTAGAAAAAGCTTCTTATCAATTCCTCCAAAACAAGACTTTAAATATAAATAAATATAGGGACTAAGTGCTAAAGAAAAAACAAAAGCAACTCCCCAAACAGACTTAATATTTATAAAATTTAAAATATTAAAACCGAAGTTCTCTCTAATCAGGCTCGGGATAACTCCACTGTACTCTAAACTTCCGACATAAACGAAACCTATAATATAAAGAGGAAATATGAGTGGCATCACAAATAACAAATGCAAAACCCATTTTTTTGATAAAGAAGAAAAGCTAATCAAGTAAGCTTGCCCAAAACCTATCAAGCTTGAAAAGAGTACTGTTAAAAATGCTAACGATAAGGTGTTCTTTGTCAGATCCCAGAGCATGGAGTCTAAAATAAATGTCCAAGTTTCTTGATCAGAAAGCTCACCACTCATAAAAGAATGGCCCAATATAAATAGAATTGGGCCAAAGATAAAAAAGATAAATATGGCGAGATAAACTCTATAGCTTAAAAGCTTGAGCATTACTTATAGTCAACTTCTCTCATTAACTTAATAGCATCTTTTTGAAGCTTACCAGCACTTGAGAGGTTAAAGCTCTTATTCGGTTTGAAGCTTCCCCACGACTTTGTGATTTCCGATTCAGGGTATCGACTATTGATTGGGTATTCCATATTCACTTGGGCAAATGACTCTTGAGCATTACGACTAGCTAACCACTCTAAAAGTTTCTTAGCTGCTTTTTTATTATCTGAAGTCTTTAGAACACCTGCTCCAGAGACATTAACATGAACTCCGTAGCTATTATTTTGATTTGGCCAAAATAACTTAAGAGATAATTCTGGAGATTTCTTTTTTAGTCTTCCGAAGTAATAAGTATTCACAATTCCAACATCACACTGACCTGCTGCCACTGCCTTAAGAACTGCTGTATCATTTGGAAAAATTTCAACTGTGTTTTTAACCCAACCCTTTACCACTTCTTTTGCTTTCTTGGCACCAAGCTCTGAAATAAGCATGGCAACTAAAGACTGGTTATAAACTTTTTTAGAAGTTCTAAGACAAAGCCTTCCCTTCCACTTACTATCGGCCAGCCCTTCATAAGTTGTTAGCTCACCCTCTTTAACTTTCTCTGGATTGTAGGCAATTGTTCTGGCCCTAACTGAAAGTCCAAACCATCTGCCTTTTTCGTCTCGTAAATTGAAAGGAATATTTTGCTTTAGTTCTTTAGAACTTATCGACTCTAACAAACCTTCTTTACCTGCAAACCACAGATTACCAGCATCTACTGTCATAAAAATATCAGCTGGAGATTTATCACCTTCGGCCTTAATACTCTGGATGAGAGCAGCAGCTTTACCTGTTTTGTAAGATACGTTGATCCCAGTTTCTTTAGTATATTGCTTAAAAATATCCTTTATAAGGTGCTCTTTTCTTGATGTGTAGACAACAACATCTTTCGCTAAAGTATTGATACTAAAGATGATTGGAAGAATTAGGGCCATATATTTAAACATTTGCTACTCCTTAGATTGAAACTATAACTAGATTTCTACTCATGAAAGTCGCCAATGTCAAACCATTGTTTGACATATCGAATTAATGGGGTTACCTGCATCTATATCAGATCAACGCATGGAGCTGATTCTACTTTAATTCTGCCAAGAAATTAGCAAGTCGATCACATCCCTTAACAAGGTTTGTGCAATTAGCCGCTACAAAGCTATCGTCTATAAGGTCTGCTTTAAGTGCCTCTTCCAAAACGGCTTCACCATTATAATCAACACTCGCAACTCGAACACCTAAAACTTTTGAACTAAAGTAGAAATCACTCCCAGGCAATACTGCAATCAAGTATTTCTCTAAAAGATATTTTGATAGTTCAAAGTCCTCTTCTATTCCTATTGCTTTAAGCTTTTCTTTAAAATTTTGAAAGTCAGGAAATAAGTAAAAAGCCCCTTCCGGAGCTGGACAATTGAGCCCCATATTGACGAAACGTTTATGTAAATAATTTCCTGCGGCTCCATGAATTTTTGTGGTCAAAGAAATGAAGTCATCCAAGTCTTTATTGCTCTCATAGGCAGCCGCTGCCGCGTATTGAATGGGAGAACTGACAGCAGAATAAGTTTCACTAATCATTGCCGAAAGGGCACTTCGAACATCAATCATAGTCTCAGGTAAGATACAAAAGCCAAGACGATAGCCCCCAGCCGCTTGGGCCTTACTAATTCCAGAAGTAACAATTGTTCCCTCGGGGTAGAATTGTTGAATTCCAAAATAGGATCTATCTGAAAAGTTTACCAAACTATAAATCTCATCAGAGATGACAATCACATGATACTCACGACAGACCTTAGCTAAACTCTCTATTTCTTCTTGAGTATAGACGGCTCCTGTAGGATTTGTTGGATTATTTAAAACCAATATTTTCTGTGGTTCATTACTTAGTTTTTCACAAGCTTCTTTTAACTCACTTGCCTGGATTTTATAAGATTGTTCTCTCTTTGTTTGGACAGGAACAATTTTTTTACCACGAATATTTACTTGAGGCCCGTAACTTACCCAGCTTGGAGCAGGTACGAAAACAGGTCCTTCTAAAAGGTAAAGTAATTGGAAAATAAGTTCCTTACTTCCAGGCCCTACTAAGACAAAATCTTCTTTAACCGAATATTTAAAATGCTGATTATGATAAGCCGCGATCTTTGAACATAGATCAGGTAATCCTCTAGTAGGTAGGTAATCTTTTTGATGAGCATTCTTACCCAAGGCTTCTTGAATTGACTGTGGAACAGGAAACGGAGACTGCCCAAAGCCAAGATGAACCACATCTTTTCCTGAGCGACTTAAGGCCTTTGCTTGAAGATTTATGGCCAAGGTAGCAGATTCTTTTAATTGCTGAATGTCTTTATTTATTAATATTTGAGAAGTTTTTTTCATCTTTAAATGATAATTCAAATATTAACTAAATCCAAGATTTTAAACTACTTGATTATTGAAAAAGGAATTTATGACCGCTACTTAGCGCAGCGGTCACAAAAGTCTATTTTAAATCAAAACGATCTAGTCTCATGACTTTAGTCCAAGCTTTTGCGAAGTCACGAACGAATTTTCCTCGTCCATCATTTGATGCATAAACTTCACCAATAGCACGGAGCTCAGCACTTGATCCAAAGGCCAAATCAACTGGAGTGGCAGTCCACTTCTTTTTACCTGTTTTACGGTCACGCCCTTCAAAGATTCCCTCTTCATTAGACTTAACCCATTTTGTAGACATATCAAAAAGATTTACAAAGAAATCAGGAGTTAATACTCCAGGTCTTTTTGTAAAAACTCCATGCATAGACCCGCTTGAATTAGCATTCAAGGCACGCATTCCACCTACAAGTACAGTCATTTCAGGAACTGTTAGAGTTAATAAATTCGCTCTATCTATCATTGAAACGATTGGAGAAAATTGTGCATCTTTAGAATAAAAATTTCTAAATGGATCTGCATTAGGCTCAAGTACAGCAAATGATTTGATATCTGTATTTTTCTGAGAAGCATCTCCTCGGCCAGATCTAAATCCAACCTTCACTGGATAACCAGCATCTTTTGCGGCCTTTTCAACAGCTGCTGCTCCACCAAGAACAATCACATCTGCTAGCGAACCAACTCTAAACTCATTTTTAATTTGAGTTAACTTTTTTAATACTTTTGAGAGTTCTGCTGGATTATTTACTTCCCAATTCTTTTGAGGTGCTAGGCGAACACGTGCACCATTTGCACCACCACGCATATCAGTTCCTCTATAACTTGCTGCTGAGGCCCACGCTGTTCTTACAAGTTCAGAGACACTAAGACCTGACTCTAGAATTCTATTTTTAATAGCTTCCGAATCTTCTCTACTAAAACGTCTTCCCCTCGGAACTGGATCTTGCCAACTTAAAGCTTTTCTAGGAACTTCTCTACCAACATAGCGAGCACGAGGTCCCATATCTCTATGAGTTAGCTTAAACCAAGCACGGGCAAACGCGTCTTCAAACTCATCAGGATTATCTAACCAACGCTTTGTTATTTTTCCATAAGCAGGATCGTAACGTAAGGCTAAATCAGTTGTGAACATCATAGGCTTATGAAACTTTCCTTTAACGTGAGCATCAGGAACGAGATCGTCAGTATCATCATCTACTGGTTCCCACTGAATCGCTCCGCCAGGTCCTTCAACTTTCTTCCACTCAAATGCATAGAGAAAGTTTAAGTATTGCATAGACCATTTCGTTGGAGTAGAAGTCCAAGCTCCTTCCAACCCACTAGTAATAGTATCTTTTCCTTTTCCAGAACCACATTTATTCTTCCATCCGGTTCCTTGTTGCTCTAGCTTTCCAGCCGCAGGCTCAACCCCTACACATTTACCAGGCTTTTTAGCACCATGAGCTTTACCAAAAGTATGTCCACCAGCGATAAGTGCCGCTGTCTCTTCATCGTCCATAGCCATTCTTCCAAATGCTTCTCTAATAGCATTCGCAGCTAGCGTAAAGTCAGGCTTCCCATCTGGCCCTTCAGGATTAACATAAATAAGTCCCATCTGAGTTGCACCAAAAGGTCTCTTTAGCTTTCCGCCTTTTCCTCTTCTTTCTTTAGCAAGAAATTTTCTTTCAGGTCCCCAATATACAAGATCTGGTTCCCAATCATCAGTACGTCCACCGGCAAAGCCATATGTTTTAAAGCCCATATCTTCTAGAGCGACGTTTCCTGCTAAGATCATAATGTCTGCCCAAGAAAGTCTCTTTCCGTACTTTTTCTTGATAGGCCAAAGAAGTCTTCTGGCCTTGTCTAAGTTAGCATTATCTGGCCAGCTATTAAGAGGTTCAAACCTTTGCTGTCCGCCACCGGCACCACCACGTCCATCAAAAATTCTATAAGTACCAGCACTATGCCAGGCCATACGAATAAAGAAAGGTCCGTAATGTCCCCAGTCTGCAGGCCACCAATCTTGAGAAGTCTTCATAACTTTTGCAATATCTTTTTTTACTGATTTTAAGTTTAATTTTCTAAACTCTTTAGCGTAATTAAAGTTTTTCCCTAAGGGATTTGATTCAACAGAATGTTGTCTTAATGGACTTAAATCAATTAGGTTAGGCCACCAAAAATTATTTGGTTTTGCTTCCCCTGCTTTAAAGTTTTTCTCATGCATTCCTCCATTCCCAGTTCCCATATTCGAACAACCAAGAACTGTTATGGATGATAGCAAGATGAATAGTTTTCTCATCATATAAATCTCCTTATGATTTTATTTTTTACTATCTTTACATTTTTATGAAAAATTAAGAATAAGTTTCTATCTATGCCATGATAGATAAAATTTATACAAAAAGACAATTAATAGACATTACCTGTCGACTACTTAAGCTTTTTGAAGCCAGCCATGCAGGACCCCTGAACTTCCTTTCTCTGCTTTTGTACTATAATAGACCATCTTAAACCCTGCCTCAGCGATCTCTTCTTCCAGCATCGGGATAGTCGTCATCCAGCGGTGTGGAAAAACACGATGACCTTGTATTTCTTGCCACTCCATATCCCAACGATCAGGACCAGTACTATAAAGAATATGATCTTCATAAAAGAGATGATTTCGATCAGTCATGATAGACATGTCCTCAGTTTCGAGCATTGTGTGTAAAAACAGATATCCATCATCCGTTAATAAACTGTAAGCAAGCTTAAAAAAGTTAGCACGATCTTCTTTGGCCACAAGGCAATGTAGCAAACTACTATCCACGACAAGCTGAGCTTTTTCCTCTGACTCAATGGTAGTGATGTCAGCGACTTTAAAATCGATATTGAAACCAAGATTCTTGGCATTTTCTTTGGCCATACTTATCGCTGTCGGTGAAAGGTCATAACCTTTTACCCTAAATCCTAATCGTGCCAAGTTAAGCGCACAAGTTCCGGTTCCTGTACCTAGGTCCACAGCACTTTTTCCTTCGGGCTCTTTTATAAAATCAAATAGCTTATCTTCAATCGCAATATTTGATTCATGTTCAAAAAGCTTTTTAGCATCCTTTTCTCCATCCCAAGAAATCTTCTTCTTATCTTTAAGTTGCTTATAAGCATCTTCATGCATGTCATAGTACTTCATAAAAGCTCCTCAATTTGAACACTCTACTTAAATAATGCTGACACTAAAGTCTTATAACCATGTCCATTGAGATGAACACCATCCATAAAAAATTTACTGTGATTTAACGTTTCTTCTAAACTGAATTAGTTAGTGAAATTAAAATTTTTGCTGAGATTTACAGGGATAACATTAATCCAGAACTCATTCACCAAGATATTGACAAAGACTCTCCAGTCGAGAGGTTAAACATTATAATGTTTGCCCTAGATACAGCAACCATTATCCCTTATGTACTTTATGTACTCAAATCAAATCCTAGCGAAGAAGAACGAGACAGCCTTTTTAGATATTTAGAAAGTTATCTAATAAGGAGGATAATTTGTAAGGAAACAACCAAGGGATATAACCAGCTTTTCAGAGCCTCTCTCATCAACAATGAGGTATCTTCAATTGAAAAACTTATAGAAGAAATAGAAAAGAAAAGTGATAAAGTAAACTTCATGCCTGACGACTCGCTTCTTGAGGAAGCATTTAAAGAGTCTAGACTTACGAACAAGCAAGCTCGGGGTGTCTTATATCTATTAGAAAAGTCAATTCGGAGTGATCTGCAATCAACTGAGTTAAAATCAATTAGTGAGTTTAGTTTAGAGCATGTAATGCCAAAAAAATGGGAGAATCACTGGGTTGCAAGTTTATCCATCGAGGAAAAAAATTTACGAAACAAGAAACTACTTACTCTAGGTAATTTAACGATTATCACAAACAAATTAAATTCCTCTATAAGAGACTCGAGTTGGCATGACAAAAAAGTAGGAAAAGGGAAAAATAAAGGTCTTTCTGAATATTCAAGAGGCATTGAGATATTTAACAAATACCTAGAACTAGATGATTGGAATGAAGAAGTAATAAAAGCTAGAGCTAATGAACTTTATAGTTTGGCAACAACTAACGTTTGGAAATTGAAATAGGTATGAGGTAATTATGGGAAAATTTAAAAATATCGAATCCAAAGAAATCCTTGAAAAAGTTGAAAAGGCTAAGAAGCTAAAAGCGCAGGGGTTTACACAAAAAGAAATCGCAAAAAGACTGGGGTTATCCCAATCACGTATAAGTGAATTACTGAGAGGGGTTAACTGGAATTCAAAAGCATCATAAATTAATTTCATCTTCGGTGGCGTTTCAGGGGTTCAAATCCTCAAGCTAATTAGCTCTGCCTTGATGTTCGTTCTATTAGGGTCAATCTTTCCAAGCATTTTGATTTCTAACTTAATAGGAGACATTATGGATAATCTAAAACAGGCTATAAAACTAAGACAAATTTCTTATGTTAATACTGGAAAGGGGCGTCACCGATTTTTGCCCCTCCCCCATTGTGTCCTCACAGAAAATTTAATGAGTCTGTTATCCCTTGAATATGAATCCCTGACTTCCTAATATAAATCTGCATAGTCTTTAAATCTTTCCAGCCTCCCATGGCCATGACCTTAATAGGCTCAATTCCCTTTGAAAGCATGATTGTGGCCCAAGAAGCTCTAAGGTCGTGAAAGCGAATAGGAGGTAAACCTAATTCCTCTAGGAAGTCCCTTAAAATTTTTGACTGCATTCCCCCTTCCCAACTGTTCACGCGAGGAAGAACGAACTCTGAAGTTCTATTTTCGTAAAGGTCTTTCATAATAGGCATTAGACTTTGAGCAATTTCCACTGACCTATCATCACCCGACTTAGTATCTTTATAGCCATTTTCACGAGTCCATGATTCACAAACCACTAGAATCCTCTTATTCAAGTCTACTCTTTCCCATCTTAATGCGAATAACTCACCATTTCTCATTCCTGTATAGCAGGCCATAACCCAAATAGGAAACCAAGGATTGTTTTGAAGCTTAGCAGCCTTTATGAAGGTCTTTATCTGATTTTCAGTAAGTACCTTTTTAATTTTCTCATTTGTTTTAAATTTTAATTTGGGACTTGGGTCTCTTTGAATGATGTTGCATTCTATTGCATATCTGAATACAGCTCTAATAAACTTAAGCATATTCTTTTTTTGAGCTTCAAAGTAAGGATTTAAATCATCTAGTATTAAGTCTCTTATATCTGTAGTTGATATCTCAGTTATACGCTTACTTTTCCATTTTTCGTAAGTGTGCAACTTTAAAGAACCTCTATAGTTCGTTACTGTACTGTTCGCCATACCTCTATTTATGAAGTGAGCGACAAATTCACTAACTACATCATTCCAATATGGATGCTTGGCATTGTGAAAACGACGAACAAGTTCACTTTGAATTTCTCTATGAACTCTTAAAGCTTCAGCCTTTGTCTTAATCCCAATTCTCTTTATGTTTTTTGATTTTTTAGTGATTGGATGTCTTCTAGAATAAGAAACTTCGTAATATTTTTTTACTTCATTAAATTTAATTCCCATAAGCCCCTCCTTAATTTCCAAGGAAGGTAGATAAAAAGGCCTTCACTGTTTTTAATTTTTGTTCATCAAGTCTTTTAATGATTTCGATACACTCACTTCTCGTATGCTCGGGGATCTTAAAATCGCCTTTAAGCATTCCTTCAAATTGCTCAAAGGTGTACCCATAAGCATTGATGAACTTCAAAATTAACCCATGAGTTAGATCCATTCTTCCATTCTCTGCGTGGTTAATTAGTGTGCTGGATACACTGAGCAGATCAGCCGCCTTTCGCATAGAAAGGTTTCTAGACTCTCGAAGATACGCAAGTAGTCTTCCTTCTTCCGTTTCAATTTTTGTGTCACTACGACGAGCTTTTTTCTTTCTTGGTTTCATCTTAGACCTCCTTAAAAACCGTTAGAGAAAGCCCTTTTGCTACACAGAGTAGTTTTTTAATTACGCTAACTTACCTATTCATTTTCGACCTTCTACTACACAGTGTAGTCACCCTGCTTTAGTGGTAGCCAAAAAAATAGCCACAAATAGCCACATCGGGACAGTTTGAGACTGTTCTAGACAAGTCTCAAAGCCCAAAATAAGCCCAAGTTACCGTAATTAAGTAGTTGATTTTTAAATGTTTAAGGGAAAAGGTGCTCCACCATCAAAATCCGATGGTGGAGGTGGTGGACGCGCTACAAGTTACTTTAATTATTAAGATATTTTTTAGATTTACTACAAAGTACTACATTTCAATATCACAATTATATTTTGTTATAAATTCCTCTCGTTGAATCTTATCCCATAATGTTTCATTCTTCTCAAAAGTTACTTTAATGATATCGAGGCTAATGCCCTTAAGATATGTTCTAACAAGACAAGGAATTGTTAACCAAACTAAAAATAACAGAACATTAAGTAATGGATGATAAGGTTTAAGGAAATACAGAATAAGAAAAAGAAAAAAACTATGACCCAATAAGTTATAAACCCAATGTATGATAGCTTTAGATAATGTTGTTTTTGTATAATAAATACAATCCTCATCGGGCCCAACGACTAAGGTATAGTTTACGGTCAACCTTTCAGTCCAATAATGGTATAACAATCCTAAAACCATAGGCGCTATCTCGATTGCAAGGTGCCACGAAGGACTATAATTTAAAAAAATCCAATCCGACAATGACAGTCCGGTTGTAACACTAAGAACCATGGGTACAAAATATAAAGGGTCTATAATGTCTAAAGAAAACATCTCTCTGTACGAAGGTTTATAGTTCTGAAATATCTTCATAATGAAATTTTACTCATACTAGTTCAATTTTCCAAGAAAAATGATCTATCACTACTGTGCTTTCCTATAGTTGAAAAGACTTTGCCTTGAGTCTAAAGGAATAGCTCTTCTACCTAATACCTTATGTAAAAGAGAAATTGATAGTGGTGAATGCCTTAATAATAATGCTTAAGCATTGTGTATATTGAAGAATTATAACTTCCAAATTCACTTTCTAGGTTTAGTACGTTGCCAGGAGATTTACCAAGACCTAGAAATACACCTAAATTCCAGAAAATGTTTTCACTAACGTTCCATTCTAATTGAGGTGCTACTAAAGTAGAAGAATCTCCTAGATTATGCATCAAACTGGTACTTAAACTAAGGAGGGGGTTAACCGAATAAGCCAGAGTTGTATTAAAATAATTTTTTCCTACCAAGAAAACTCCAGCTTCTTGAAAAGCACTGGATTGTGCCACTAATAAATAGTCACTAACATTCCCACTTCCTACTTCACTATAGTGATATTCCATAACTAAACTTAGATCAAACTTAAAGTGATAATGCCCACCAAGGCTTAAACGGACAAATGACTCATCTGTAATAAGTTTAACGTCTCCTACTTCTAACCAAGTGGCCCAGCCTCCAAGTTCTATTTCAATATTAACTCCATAGAGCCTATGCTCACGAAACCTCATGGCCAATAATGAAAGATCTATTTTGTCAGAAGGAATTTTAACTCTGAAAAAACCTGCATTATTTTTTGATTTAAATTCATCACCGGTAATAAATCCAAAATCCCATTCACCATGATTTCCCCAAGGAAGTTTCAAACGAGCACCATCAATACCATTTCTTTGCTCCATATTGACCATAACAAAATCAAAAGGAACCAGTACGTCCATGGGATTAACAATTCGGGCTGAACCAAAACTTATTATCTGCCTACCTACAGTTAAGTCCATATCATCATTACTAAAACTATAGTAAAAGCGATCGAGATTCTGGACAGCTTGACTAGTATTTTCATTATAAAGATTATGTTTCACCAAATGGCGAGGGAGATCGTCCGCCCTGTAATTAAAGATAGAAGCTTCAATGTTTTCTTGTAAAAGTTGATTTCTAAATTGATCGTAGGAAAGAAATAATTCGTAAGCCATTTCAAATGTATGCCTATCATTTCTAATATATAAAAAGGTCAACCTCGGGTTATAGACGGATTGAGAGTATTCAAGATTTTTGTCACCAATAGACGAGTAAGACTGTGTGTGAATTAATCTATTATGTCCACGAAATGATGTTTCAGAGTAAACATATGTTGAAATTAGAAAAAAAAATAAAAAACTACTTTTTCTCATCACTTTCAATTGCTCCATCTTTTAAACGGATTAACCTTTTTGCCCGCTCCATAATGATTGGGTCATGAGTTGAAAAAATAAAAGTGATTTGATATTTCTCATTCAATTCTTTCATCAGCTCAACTAAGTTTGTTCCAGTTTTAGAATCGAGATTGGCCGTAGGCTCGTCAGCAAGTATAATCTCAGGGCGCGAAACAATGGCCCGAGCAACAGCAACGCGCTGTTGTTGTCCACCGGATAATTGGTTTGGGAATCGCTTTTCTTTTCCTTCTAGCCCAACATCTTTTAATACCTCCTGAACTTTTTTCTTCCTTTCAGCTGCACTAACTCCTTGAAGCTGCATTACATACTCAATATTTTCTTCGGCAGTTAAGACTGGAATTAAGTTATAAGCCTGAAAAATGAAACCAATATGATCTCTTCTAAAGTCGGCCAATACATTACCAGACAACTCAGAAATATCTTTACCATTGAGGTAGACATCACCTTCACTAGGATCATCAAGTCCACTCATAATATTTAGAAGTGTAGATTTCCCTGAACCAGAGGGACCTACTAATGCTGCGAAATCGCCTTTATGAATTTTTAAGTCTACTTTGTCCAAAGCTCTTACTTGAGTTTCAATGTCATCTCCAAAAATCTTTGAAACCTTACTCACATGAAAGATCGCTTCACTATTCATAAATACCTACACTGCTTTCTTTAAGGCCTGGGCCATAGTTAATCTTGCCGCATGTATCCCCGGGTAAATGCTTACCAAAATTGTAAAAATAAAAATCAACAAGGGATAAAATGTGTATTGTTTTAAAGTAAAAACAAAATAAATTTTTTCAGTAAATGTTATCTCACCAAACTCTATACCAGAGTAATCAACTCCAAAGAAATACCAAAAAGTCCCTAGTCCAGTGGAAAGTATTACTCCAAAAACAATGCTCATAAGAGATAACGAAGCAGCCTCAGACATTATCATTATGATAAGTTCTGAAGATCGTGTTCCTAACGATCTCAATACTCCAAATTCAAAAATTCTTTCGTATAATGCCATAAAAAGAGTATTTAAAATTCCAAGGCCCACCAATACTAGGAGGATTGAGACTATTATGGCCGTTGATTGGTTTGTCATCTCTAACATGCCCATGATTCCGGGGCTTTTCTCTTTCCAATTAACAATTTTATTGATCTGACTTGAATACTTACTCCAGTATTTTTTATTATCAAGAAGTGTATCGTCATTTAATCTAAAGGCTAATTCATGAATTCCATTTTTCACTCCAAGCATCCTTTGACTTACCGGTAAAAGGGCCAGGGCCATCTGCTCATCCATTTGTTTATTGCCCATGTGAAAAACACCGCTTACACGAAATAATTCTTGAGATAACTCTCCCGTATTTACATCAGAGAGTGTAACGACAACTCTACCTCCAAGGTCAACACCTAGTTTTTCTAAAAGCTTACTGCCAACAACAATATCAATATCTTTTTCTATGAATTGACCTTTGATTATTCTTTCTTGAAATAATGAGATGTTTTTTTCTAATTCAGGTTCAATACCAAGTAATATAATATTATTGGAGTCCTCTGCTGATGAAATCATTGAGACTGACATTGTTCTCTTGGTAATTGAGGCAATGTTTTTATCTTGCTTCATTTCATTAAATAATTGTTCTCCATCTTGTATCATCTTTTCATTATCCATCGTATCCAGATATTCATAATGGTGAACCTGCATATGACCCAAATAAGTGTCTGTGACATTTCGAATAACATTATCAGTCATGCCACCCCAGAAACCATCCATAAGCATCAAAGAGGCCAGTCCAACTCCTATGGCCAAGCTGGTAAGTATTGAGCGTCTCTTATTTCTAAATAAATTTCTATAACCAAGTTTGAAAAATAAAATCATCGACTAAACTTCCCTCATTGCTTCAACTGGTGAAACAGTGGATGCTTTCCATGCTGGATATAAACATACAAAAAATGTGGATATAAAAATAACTCGAGCTGGGTATGTATAACACTTCAAATTAACGACACCTCTCATCTTATCAAAACTCACTCCCCCCCAATTTATAGGTGTATCTAGGGTTATTCCATATTTTGAAAAATAGAAATTGATAAATGTTGCTAAGATGGCGCCAATGATAATGGAGACTGTGCACATTAACATAACTTCAAGAAAAATAATTTTGCGAATGAATTGAGGACGCGTTCCAATCGCACGGATTATGCCAAACTCTCTTTGTCTTTCTAAAATAGACATGAGAATTGTATTAAAAACGCCAAGGGCTATGATGAGATTAAAAATCATTTGTCCAATAGCATCACCTTTTTTGTCAGCTTCCATGGCCTTGTAAAAATCTTTCTCTACAACTTGCCATGGTTCAACGTTAAGCTTATCAACTGTTAAAACGTTTTTTAACTGCCTTACTACGTCATCGAGAACAGAGCTCTCATTTTTTATAACTACAATTTCATGAACTTGCTCATAAAGACTCAAGAACTCCTGTCCGGTCTTCAATGGCATATAGATTAATTGGTCATCTAATCCCTTTTGCTTCTCTCCGATTACTGCCACCACTTTGAAAATATCATTAGCGATAGAGCCATCTGCCCCCTGTGAAATAAGAACAAGCTTGGAGCCAAGCTCAAGTTTCAGAACACTGGCAACTCCCTTACCAACTAAAACTTCATAGGCATCATTGCTTGAAAAGTAACTCCCTTTCATGATTCTTTTTTTTATGGTTGTGACTTTCTCTTCCAAATTGGCATCAATGGCCTTGATCTGGGCGCCCATTGAGCGTTTTTTAAAAAAAACCAGTCCACCCGAGTGAATCCTGGGGGCGGAGGATTCCACAGAATCAAGTTTCGAAAGATCATTTAAGACTTGATTATAATTTTTAATAGTTTTATAAATTTTGGGAGTATCCAAATAATTATCGACGTGGATTTGTAAATGCCCTGTTCTTTCACGAATGAATTGATCAATAAAATTACCATAGGTCCCATCAACCAGAGAAACTTGAAAAGAAAACAGGACAAAACCAAAGCTCATCATAGAAAGAGTTAAGAGTGTTCTTCTCTTATTTCTAAATATATTTCTAGAAGCCATCGCCCAAATCATCAGCGTCTCTTTTGAAGGTTTTTTCTGGTAAACACGGATTCTTTTATAGGTATATTGAAGTTCATACTTTTATATCTAACAATTGTCTTATTTCCTTTCTTTTTCAAAGGTATCAGCTCCATGACCGCGGGGATTTTCTTGCCATTGAATTGCCTTACTTCTCTAAAATACATGATTCGGATTTTTTTCACCTTTTTCGTCAAAAAATTCTTCTTTTATAGGAAGCTCTGTTTTTTTATCAAGCCAAAGCTCGACTCTCCCCCAAACAGTTACAGTCTTAGGTTTGGGTTTTAAAATAATTTGATATTGTTTTTTATTTCCTGGTCCAAACTTAAAAGTATTGTCTTCTCTATAAGTGTTTTCTTTAACAAGGTCATCGTTAGTAAAGTCCGAGCCCATCCATGCTCCCATCATCATGGAAGGTGGTACTTTGATGACTTTATTAATTTTAGGGAAATAGTTCCACATTTTGTTTTCAATTTTTAAAGTAGCTATTCCTTTATCTTTTTTAGGTTCTTGAATGGTGATAAAGGAATGTTCAAGACCTTTACTCCAGGCCTTCATCTTAAGAGTTCTCTGCCAATGAGAGGTGATAATGGTCATCTCCATCACAGCAATACTAGTTTTTGCCTTATAAAGCCTATCCATATTGTTGAGGAGAGATTCAATTTTTGCTGCAAAACTGCTTGATGAAGCAGTGAGTAAAGTAAAAAATATTAAATGTTTCATGAAGTTATATTATCAAATTCTCGTCGAGTTTAACAATGATTTAAGTCATTCGATGAGGTGTGATGTCTGTGTAACTTATTTAATTTATTGAGTAGATTGTTAAAAGAACTACAAGTGCTCACCATGTCCTTTAAAAGGAATCACTTCATGAAACTTACCACTTGCAGCCAGGTGGGGCGTACCCACCTCTGGTGGAAGTGGTGGAGATTGTGGAGACAACTCAACATTTTAAAATTTAAGGGAATTATTAAAATATTATTACAGTTCGTTACTTATCTAAAAAAGCTACTGACCTGAAAGAAAAACCTCATGTCCAAAAACTAAATATTCATAAAATGCTTCTGATACTACTGAAAAAGAGTAATTTACTGATGTATTTTGACCAATTACTGCACTGGCCTCATCTACAATGCCTTTTGAATACAGAGAATTAAAAAGTCTCATTGCATGTAAGTAATCTACCTTAATTCCATTAACTAAAATGCTATCGAATTCTTCTTTAACAACCCTTAAATTTACAAACCCTTCTTTATTGGGCTCCTTATTTTTTTGTTTTGCAAATTTATATACTTCTATAAATATTTGCGCATCTAGATCGTCGAGGTCTGACAATGCTTTAAGTAAAACAATTTTATTATATGGTAGTTTAGTGGTTGGTAGATCATGAAATTCGACATACAACTTTGCTATAGCATATCTTCCAATTTCAGAACTACAGTTAATCGATTTGGTAATAAAGTCATATAAATTATTGTATGCAAATTTAGAATCCAAATATCCAAATAACTTCTTTTCATCATTTGTATCTATCGCCTCTGATAACCCTTTTAACATATGACGCAAACGAAGCTCCATTACCCCTTTATACGCTAATTTTAATGAACTACCTGCAATAAGCTTCAATGCTTTTGCTTCAAAGCCGGTCATATAGTCAAACTCCTAATAATCTCGAAACTCATTCATCATCTCTAAATGATGATCTTTTGCCATATCCAACATGCTAGAAGCTGCTCCCATGAAGTTGTTAATTGCCTTCATAGTTTTTGCTAGATTAATGGTATTAATATATTTCATTTTATCTAGATGCTGGTTACCATTTAGATCCATCGGGTATCTGAATGCCATAGATTTTTTATCAACCGCATCTATCTCGTTTATACATCTTCCAACATGGTTAAGAGGACCTTGCCCCTCATCAGGAAAAGTAGCAATTAATAGTTTTTTTACAATTCCCCAGAGATGAATAATATCGTGAGTGTCAGGGATTTTTTTGATCTTTAAATCTTCCGAGAACACCATGCCTGTCTTAATCATATCTTTTAATTCAAGTTCAATAGAATGACGGAAACAGAAAACGACAGGGTAAATAAATGTATCTAATTCTGACCTTGTATTTACCACATAGTTCCTCACAATATTTCAGAAGAGTCGTCGCAAACTAAAACCTTCTTAGATGATTTATTTATGAATTTATTTTTTTCTAAAAACTTAACATTTCGATTAACAACTTTAGGGTCTATATATTTAATATTAAGGAGATCAACTGCTGTTGGAGAATGCCTTAAAAGAATACCTTGTCCTTGATTTAAATTTTTAATGATGTTGTGATGAACAATTAGCTCTTCTACTGTTCTTTGACTACCCTGAGCCTGCTCTTCTCCATCTTGAATTCGCATTGTTTCCCTCTTCCCAATTTCTGTACCGATAGCCTCAGCGAAAAGATTAGCCCCACTTTCCATTCTCTGTTTTAGAACAAACCTGTTCGAAGCATTCTCTAGGATTTGATCACAAAGCTCAGGGCTTACTTTATTGATGTCACTGGGAGTTTGAAAAGCAAACGTGAATTCAACCTTAACCCCTCTAGACTTGTTTAATAATTCAATAAACTCATCTGTAATGACTGCTGAGAGTTCATCAATATAAACACCGACGGGAGTGTAATCATCTTCATTATCGACAGTTAAATGTTTGTAGGCGTCATAAATTGAATACGAAAGGTCTCCCATTATAATTTTACCTAATGCTCTCGCAACTTTTGGATATCCAAGAACAGGCATGCCAATATAAATACATTTTTTTCTATCCCAGACTTCATTAAATGAAAGACCTTCAGGACCTAAATGAACTCCAAAGTCTGTATCAATTATGTTTTCTATACGAGCAATAATTCCTTCGATGTTTTTCCTATCAAACAACTTCTCTTTATTTTTAGGATTGGACACTTCTTTTAATTTTTCGAAAATTCTTTTGTAAGAGACTCTTTCATTTTTATCAAGAAGTAATTGGCATGTTTTTTTCAAAGCCCTATAGCAAAGTGTTTCATAATGCTCTTCAGACCAATTAAAGGAGTAATGTACTCTATCAGCAATATTTGTAGCAGTTCCTTCTTTAACAGGGTTTAAGGAGACACTGCCGACACCATTATAATATTCCGAGAATATCTGAAACTCTCTGCCTGTAATACGACATAGATTAATAAATTGATTTAATGATTTATTGTCGCCTTTTGGATCTAAAAATATAACAGGCTTATCTTTTCGGAGGTCGTCGTACATCAAGACATCAAGAAGAACTGATTTACCAAACCCTGAGGCTCCACAAATCATCGTATGTCTTTTTCTAACTAGTTCATCTGCCTTAAGATTTCTTTTCTTTGAAATAGAAAAACCTAGAGAATCTTCATTTAAAGTTGCCTTTTTTACCTTTAGATCATGACGCTCGACCTTTCTTACTGCTTCTTTTGGGTTTCTTTTAAAAATATATTTATTAAGACCCCACATTATTCCAATGCCCAGGAGTTCAGTTCCCTTCATTATAATGATAGACATCAAGTCAATTAAAGGGACAATAAATTCCCCGAGCCCCAAATCCTGTGATTTATTCTTACTCGCCATCCTTTTCCCCTTCAGTTTGTTGGTTGTAAGCATGCTCAAAAACCTCAAAGGATGGAATGTAGAATGTCTTATTGCCTTTCCTTACATACCTCTCCTTTGATTGATACTTGATCAAGAACTGCTGATTAACTTTTCCTCTTAATTCCTTTGGTAAGTCGGTAACAGGGACTTTGTGCGTTTCTTTCTTTTCTAGATTTGCATCAATTTTAATATCACCGAGGCCCAATTCTATTTCGTTAGGATTAAGTTCTTTTTGATCACGAAGCATATTTTTTAACTTATAGTTTCTTGGATCATCTTGATAAAGAGCATATCCAGCCAATGCAGCAACCCCCGCACCAATAAGTCCAAAGACCGCCGCATTTGCACCTCGACTTTTTTCATTTGGACTAAGTAGAGCACCTGCTGTTGCTCCAGTCATTGCACCGGCAAGAGAACTATAAATAATTGTTTTTTTAATAGACGAGCAACTAGCAAGTCCTACGCATAAGAGTACAGTTATTATATTATTCATTTATTTCTCTCCTTTCCCATTTTTAAAGACTCATTAAAAAAAACAAGTACTTCTTTTCCTGAATTAACATAGGAGATTGTTAGATTTTTCTCACCAGAATTTTCAACCTTGTCTCTAATATTACTAGCTACGCCCATGAGGCCACCCATGACCTTATTTTTGGCATTATCTCTAGTCATGTTTCCAAATGGAGTAGATACTCGGTCTTGGGCCACATTTAGGACTCCTTGAAGAAAAGATGCAAAAGAGGATGTTAAGAATGTTTTTTCTTCGCCAGAATAGAAATAGTCTGCAATGACCCCCTCTGCACCATCTAAGTCCCATATATCAATATCAACTTTAAATTCCTCATCATTAAGGACAAGTAAATTACAATGAGCAGGAACTCTTTTTTCAAAGCTGTATCCAAGACAACGAATTTCACCACCTTCTAAAAGTTCATTGTCATCGCTTAGGCGAACAATAAACTTAGAAGGCTTCACGTTCATGGCAAGAATTGAGTTAAGAACTACTCCCTTTACACGAGTTAGAGCTGTGACCTTTTCCCCCTTCCGACGAATAATGACATTTTTCTCCTGTCTTTTTAGAATTTCAGCGAGCTTTTTGTCTTCTGCTAGTAGTTTGTTCAATAGCTTTGAGTGGTCATCTTCCTTCTTCCTAAATGTTCTTTTTTTAATAACTCTATTATTCACTTTCCCCTTTTTGTAGCTGTATAGGTCACTACCTCCAAAGTCGGAAAATCCTGCGAAGCATAAGCTTGGAATTAAAAGTGATAAGATCATCTTCATAAGGCCCTCCCATTTAAGTAAATGAGTTTCTCATCCAAAGAAACAGGAGGTCCTTTTGATATATAGGATTTCTCTTTTACGATTAACTCATTAACTTTTACTGCTTGATGTGTTTTGTTTACAAACAAGAGAGACTTTGGACATTCAAAGAGTTGATAAACTTTTGTTTCTTTTAATAAAGACAGGTATGAACAAGATTTCGCCTCTTTAATTTCAACATCTTTATTGGAGAGAGTCTCATTATAAGTTACATTGAAGTGAAACTTCCCCTTCTTTAAGAATGTTATGAAATTTCTACTAAAACCTTTCCTTTTGGATTCAAGGACAAGACTCTTACCTTTATTAAGTTCGTAGATTTTAAAGTCACCTTCTTGCCCGCCTACATAATCGTTTATTTTCTCAGGAAATGTAATTGCCGTTAGATGGGCCATAGATAGAAAAATTGTAAATATTTGTGCTTTAAAAATATAGTAAATCACCTTACATTCCTCCACTGATAGTTAGAGACTATTTTTTGACCTTGAACATCAAAGATTCTATACAAGTGAGGAAACTTCGCATTTTTCTCTAGTGTCACCGCATAGCTTCTATGGCCTTTGGCATCTTTCACAACGACATCACAATGAAGACCATCCTTAATTTTTACTAAACTGATCTCTTCAACCTCAAAATGTTTATCCTTCAAATCCTTAATAACTTTTCGGTGAAGAAGTTCGATAGAGGGATTGTGTTCAAAAATGGCTCTCATTCCGTAATGACATGCCTCTAAACTAGAGTAATTCTTACTTCCTGTTTTTATATTTAGATAAACTCCTATTGCTAGTATTATTAGGTTTAGAATCACCCCCAGTCCTGCGATCAGTATCAATGGTCTTTTTAGCTTCTGAATTGACTCCGCTATATTTTGATAGTTTTGCATTATTAACTCCTCTTGAAGAACTTTGGCCTTGCTTTGCATTATTCGTTTTGTAATAGAATGGTGAATCGTTAAGTCGAAATTTTACTTTTGAGTTATCTCCCGGTTTCTTGAATGAATTCCCCTCTTGAGATAGGCCCAAATTTTTCTGCAAATCCTTCATTACATTGCTAATATGTGTTACATCTTTTATTCGATTGCCTTGTCCCACGTTTCCTCCGTTTGATTTGATTTGATCAGTACTGCTTGTCCCTTTAGAAAATGAGTTCTTCATTGCCTTACTTGCTCCTTTTGCTATCTTAAAGCCACCACCTGCTGCATTTGTTGCCAATTTCATTTTTGGCCCAAGAGTTCCACCTGTAAAAACACTTGCCGCTGTATTGGCCACATTTTTGGGTAGATTCATCACATAGTTAGCCCCCATCGATGCAATTATTCCTCCCGCTGAAGATACTCCCGCTCCTGTTAAAATCATCGTTCCTATCAAGGGAGCGAAGGCTATAAAGAGAGTTAATATAAAAAGCAAGGCTGTCCCAATCATCGATCCCCCAATGATCTGTCCGGAAATATAGCCTTTGTTTATTTCAGTCCCGATCATTGTGATGATAAAAACTAAAATATGAGGAAGTGTAAGACACCAGATAAAACTAAGGATTGCTCCTCGAAGAACATTTCCCATTGATGGGAAGAGATAAATCAAGCAAGGAATCCCAATTAGTCCGTACCCGAGGTAATACACCAATGAATAAACAACTTTTAAGATCAAAAAGCAGAGTTTAGATAAAAAATAAATAACCACTGTAAATCCGTCATTTACGAATGAATCAAACATATGATATTTTAAAAATGCAAGAGTCCCCCAAAGAGCATTCTTATTTTTATAAAAATCTTTCCCTTTAGAGTCATATTTAACTTTCTCCCACTGCTCGGCACCATCAAACATATCCATAAGAAGGATATTTCCTTCTTTTTGACTCATTAAAATCTCATCAGCTACTTCCATAGAAGTTTCAATAGCTTGATGATAAAAAGCCGTTACGCTTGTTAAGATTAAAATTGAGATCAACGCTCGTTTTACGAGTACGAAGGGTTCCAATCTGTCGAAATACTCAATAAGCACTGCCAGTAAAAACATACTTGGAAGAAGAGCTAAGAAAAACATCTATAGTCTTCTATTAATTGACTTAAATCAAAGCTTTGGATTAAAAGTAAGTCTTTCATTATAGGCTTCATAGATTCGCCTCGGCTCCAAGAGTCGGATCTATTGACTTGTTTACACCTATCCAGCTTCGATAAAACTCTTCTCGCCTAAGTTTCTCTAAACTCATACTTTTCTTTAGAGACAAATCAACCCTCTGATAGTCAAGATTATCTCTTCGGATCTTTGTCATGACTTTTGTCGAAAGGGCCGTGTTCATAGCAGTATTTTGCACATGTTTGCTCATACTCCCCTCACTAGCACTTACTAACTCCTGATTATGTGCCTCCTGCTCATCATCCATTGAGTTAGCCACTTTATCCCAGTAGCGATTAACAAAATCCTCTGCTTGAAATACATCCTTGGCCATATAATCGATATTTGTTTTAAGGCCTTTAAGATTGAGCTTAAGACGAAGCAGTACTTGATTTATTTCTTTTAATCCCTTTGGTTTCATTTTTTTGACTTCAATAATATCTCTTACATGCTGTTCAATTCGTCTTGCTATAAAGTACCTTCTCATAGCGATAAAATTGTATTTATCGATTTTTTCACTGGTTTTTTTGGCCACCTCTAGAATTTTTAAAGTATTCGTCACTGTAGAGGCTGTGTTTGATACCAGCATTATTAAGGATGCTGTATCGCTATCAGGAATAAAAAATGTTGATGCTCTAGCTCCAAATGAAAGAATTAGAGTCATTAAAACTATTTGTATTTTGCCCATATTTCAATCCTATGAATGCGTTTGTTGCCTCTTTATTACTCTTAAAAAAATCTCTGTTCTTTTTTATGAACAAATTTAAATGATCATCTTCACCGGCTTCCGTATGAAACAATTCAAGTTCTAATGGAGTTAGGAAGGTTCTTATATTTTTTCTGTATCGATTATCTGTGGATTTCAAGTAACAATCACTATAGTTTCCCTTTTCAAATTGAAGAGAGCCTAAGTTAAAAATATCAAACTCGGTTATTTCGTTGCTCGTTTCAAGCTCTTGAGGGAAAAATATTTTAAAATAGCTATTATTAGTGATCGAGTTGCAAAGCTCATCCCCTAGCATCTTAAAATCATTTAGCCCCTGTGATATTGCGATTGGAAAAGCACCAGACTTTCTAAAGGTTCTAAAGCACTCATCAATAAACTCAGCATGATGAACTAAGAAACTCCAACACTCATCAAATACAAGTATTTTTTCCCTTTCTGGAATATTCTTAAAATATTCCAAGATAAAAATGATTAAGGGTGAGATTATATTTTTAGGGTAGTTTTCTACATCGACGTAAAGAATAGGAAACTCTGACAGTTTCTCATTAGTGAAAAAGTCTTTAATATCTTCAAAGTAAAAATGAATACCCTCAAAGGACGTTGCTAAAGAGTCTAGTAAGGAATTAAAATCACCATCAGGGTTCTTCTCCAAAAAAGTTTTTATCTCTCCTAATAGTTTTCCACAGTTGAGTTTGTCGAACTTGTTCTTATCGACAACAGAAAGGATAAACTCTCTAAGATACATGGGGTCTTTAAATTGCATTGGGTTGAATCCTTTATTCAACTCAATACCTCCATGATAATTAGTTAATCGCTTGAACGAACCTCCTTTATCTAAGATCACTGTGGGATGAGAAGCGATAAGAGAATGGACCACTTTGTTTACGAAAACAGATTTTCCCCCACCGCTTAAACCAGTTACAAGCATGTTTCGATTTTTGATATCCTTACTAAAAGGATTAAAGAAGACTTCATCATCATTTTGATCATGGAATTTAATCCCAGAATCCATTAAACTAGTTCGGCGTAAGGGTAAGAGGTAGCGAAGATGGCTAGTTTTGTTTAAATGCTCTCTAAGTCTTAATTTTGGAAAAACCCCAGGAATCAGTTCATTAAATATTAATGAAATCCCAGACTTCCCTTTTAAAGGACTTTGGCCTTCCAGATAAAGCTTTATTCCTTTCGAAGCCATATGTGACTGTAGCTCTTTGGCATTTTGGTTTACATCATATGCAGTGTTCCCCTTTAGAATAAAAAACAATTCCATTTCAAACATAGACTCTTTCCCAAATGTCAGATCATTTAGAAACTCCTCTGCTTGATCGTAGGCACCTTCACTTGAGATATCTCGCTTGCTTTTTAAAAAGCTTGATAAATGTTTTGTTCTAATCCTGTCTAACTTTTTTAGAGAAACTTCATTAGGAATCTTTTTAATATTTAAGACATAATCTACATCAACAGGAATTATAGATTCATCAATTTCGTCTTCAGAAAAAGAGCATACGGACAATATTTTTAAGTATTGTCCATTAACCAATAAGTAATCATCAAAAATCCCAACCTCTGAGAATAAATCCTCAGCCCCAAAAAAGAGACTAAGGTGATCACTTGAAGGTTTGACTTGAATCCCATGCAATGAGGGAGCGCAATACGAGTTCGTATCAACAAAACTTCTTTTACCTAGTTTATAAAACTTAAAGTAGCTCCCATCTTCGAAATTGTTTAAGCTTCCGGAGACTCCTTCATAAAACCTATCAACTTCGAAAGGAGATATTTGCTCTATGTCAGGAGCGATAATTTCATAAAAATTACCAATATTACCATCTACTGAGATGAGCTTATTTTCTTGTACTTCAACGATAGGAAATATTGTGCTATTCACTTAGCCTCCCAATTCGATAACTCCAGTTAAGGCTTCTATTGACTTTAATTGCTCTAAAAAAACCTTTGGGAAGATTCCTTTCCATTAGCTTCAAGACTAAATAGATAAAAACATTTATTCCCAAAGAAAGAAGACCTGATACTTTCATCCATGAAAGTACCAAGTAACAACCTCCGAGAACTACAAGATCTAGTCTTGTAAAGTTCCCCATGATGGTCGCTTTTGATTTTAACAATGTTGGAAAACTAGTCTTACTCATCAATCCCCCTAGCTA